>JAEEUX010000265.1 GCA_016290695.1 Oscillospiraceae bacterium | reverse complement strand
GACCTCCTCGCGATCGCCGAGGTGTCGAGTTCCGGGGACAATATTTTCCTCCGCTCCGACGATGAAAACCGTCGGGAATTCAAGTCCCGTTTCCTAATACATGGTCATTAGCGTTTCGTAGGATGCGTCCTTTTCCGCGTCGTCCATATCGGTATAAAGCGCCATTTCGTCAAGAAATTCCGTGAGATTTCCGAGGCCGCCGCGCTCCTTTACAAAGGCGATAATATTCGTTTTCAGCTCTCTTACGTTTTCCGCGCGGGTTATGTCCTCCTGAGTGTTTTTCTCTTCGAGGGCGGATAGGTAGCCCGTTTTGGCGAGAAGCATATCATAAAGCTCTTCGAGCGTGAGGCTCGGCAGCTCGTCGCGTATTTCATCTATCATATTGGCAAATATAACGAGCTTCGGCGCGGAACGCCCCAATTCATCGATATTTCTCGCGTTTTTGATTACCTCGAACAGCGACGTGCCGTTTCTCGCCGCTATTTCGAGCGCCGTGGATATGGTTTTATCGCCGATACCGCGCGGCGGGACGTTAATGATTCGCGTGAGGCGAAGATCGTCGTCCGGGTTGTTTATTACGCAGAGATACGCGAGCATATCTTTGATTTCAGCGCGGTCATAGAATTTCATACCGCCGAAGACCTTGTAGGGTATGCCGTTACGCTTGAAGGCGTGCTCAAGCTGGTTGGACTGGGCGTTCATGCGGTAGAGCACCGCAAAATCGTTCCAGCTCCCGCCCTGCGCCACCGCGTTGAGGATCTGGGAGGCTATGTACTGCGCCTCGTCGTTTTCGTTCGCGGCAAGATAGAGCGTAAGCTTTTCGCCTCTGCCGTTATTTGTCCAGAGCTGCTTGCCCTTTCGTTCGGAATTGCATTTTATAACGCTGTTGGAGGCGTTGAGGATATATTCTGTCGAGCGGTAATTCTGCTCGAGGCGAATGACGCGGCAATCGGCATACTGCTTTTCAAAGCTGAGGATGTTTTCGATCGTCGCGCCGCGGAATTTGTATATGCCCTGGTCGTCGTCGCCGACGACGCAGATATTCCTGCGCTTGCCGGAAAGCAGACTCACGAGCTTATACTGGAGCATGTTAGTGTCCTGATACTCGTCCACAAGGACGTATTTGAAATAGTTCTGATAATGCTCGCGGACGTCCTCGCATTCCATGAAAAGCTTGACGGTATAGAGGATAAGGTCGTCAAAATCGAGGGCATTGGCCTCCCGCATGCGCTTGGTGTATTCAAGGTAGATTTCCCCCACCATGCGCTTCCACGGGTCTGGGCCTGCCTTTGCGGCGAACTCCTCGGCGGAGATCATCTCGTCCTTCGAGGCGCTGATTCGTGAAATAATGCTGCGGGCCGGGAACTTCTTCTCGTCATAATCCAGCTCCTTCATAATGTGTTTTATGAGGGAAAGACTATCGTTCGTATCGTAAATCGTGAAATTCGAGGAGAATATCCCGAGCTGCTCAATCTCGCGGTGAAGTATCCGCAGACAGGCGGAATGGAAGGTCGAGGCCCAGATATCCCCCGCCTTTTCTCCGAGCTTCTTTTGAAGGCGCTCCTTGAGCTCCTGCGCCGCCTTGTTTGTGAAGGTAATGGCGATTATGCGCCAGGGCTCTACGGGATGAAAAGCGGCAATTGCCTCGGCCTCGGCTTTATATTCATCGGAAAAACCGTCGAGATACTTTTCCATAAGCGCAAGCTTTTCCTCGTTTGCGTCCTGCGGAATCTCTTCAGAATCCGAAGCGCAGCCGTATTTTATTAGGTTGGCTATTCTGTTTATGATAACGGTGGTCTTTCCGCTGCCCGCGCCGGCAAGCAGCAAAAGCGCGCCCTCGGTGGTTTTTACGGCGGAAAGCTGCTCGGCGTTGAGACCGGAATAATCGTGCTCGATTATTGCGTTTCGCGCCTTCAGCCACCGTGATTTAAGTTCTGTATTTGTCATATATATTACATCCCTTGGCAATATTGTCACATGGAACATTATATACTATTCTTCGTAATGACGCAAGGTAAAAGCGAGCAAAACGAACAACCTACACATTTCAGATACCCCATTATCTGTGACACACTATACTTTGGCGGGATAATCAGAAGCATATGGACGTGATCTGGGCACAGTTGTCTAAGTATTTTCCCTATGTCTACCTTGATCTCGTTGTATATTGCATGTCGCCTGAACTTCGGTGCAAATACTATATGTTATTGACATCTCCATGATGTGTGTTCTTAACTACTTATGTCATTATCTTTCACGATAAGACTCCAACAAA
This sequence comes from Oscillospiraceae bacterium, assembly GCA_016290695.1. Taxonomy (GTDB): domain Bacteria; phylum Bacillota; class Clostridia; order Oscillospirales; family Oscillospiraceae; genus RGIG6375. The sequence continues at coordinate 817 of JAEEUX010000265.1, read as the reverse complement.
ACGATAAAACAAAAAACATTTTCTTTAAGGCGGTTTTATTCGCATGCGAGATATCTTCCTTATTTTCAATAGTTTTATTAATGTTGCATTGATTCATCCGATAATCCAAGGCCTTTCTTCGCCGCATTCAACGTGAGGAACGCGTGGCAGCAATTTGTCACCATGTAGAACTGTAGGCATCAAAGCTGAGTGTGATATAACAATTGTTTTTAACGACATAGTTTCAAAGCTGAACGCGTCTTCCGTCATCCTCACGATAGCCCGGATAGATAAAGATTCCTCCCAATCTGGAATTATTCAGGCTTGCCGTAGTGAAATTAAACGTATATGTATCAAACAGTTTAGAATTGGAATCAGTATCCGGATAAACATAAAAATTTTAACAATAGTTTTTTCATAATGTCAGTCCTTTATTTTTATTTGTTTGACATCAACCAAAGCTCTCGATTTTCTTCCGTAAACAAACTTATATTCTTTGTTAGGCTCTAATTCAAAATGTTCTGTTGACGTGAATATCTGCACTCCATGTCTTGTTTTAACCTTAACTTTATAAAATAAGGTTTCAACATTTTTAATTTCCCCTCTGTTTATGGTTCTTTTATCCAAAAATGAGCTGGATTTAAACACATACTGTTCAATAAACTTAGCATCCATCGTATCATATTTTTTTAGAATCAGATCAATTATTACCAACACAGCAAATGGAACGCAGCTAAGAACATACTGCAAAAACCACAATATCAATAATATAAAAAACAGGAACAGAATAATAGACCAATTAAAAACTATACTCTAAAAAAAAAAAATAAACAGAACA
>JAEEUX010000031.1 GCA_016290695.1 Oscillospiraceae bacterium | reverse complement strand
GCTGTTCTGAATGATTCGTCTGAATAGCCGAAGGCGATAACGCCGACGAACGGGAGAAGATTTGGATCGATGTTCGTCTGATCGATTTGTGTATTCCCTATCCAGCGCGTGGCGATGCCTTTGTCAGTGAGGTGAAGAACTGCCATTTCACCGATATAACCGCACATTTGCAGGCTGAAAAGCTTGCGCTCGGCTCTAAGAACAAGATAGTGCGGCGCTTTTATCACGGGCTCGCGGCTTGTGAGCTTCAGCATATCGAGATAAGGCAGGGTGTCAAAATTCCAGTCGATATCCTCGGCGGGAGGCTCAAGCTCCGACAAAAAATCAACAAGCTCGTCGATAGAGGTGTTTTCCAATTCATCATCACGAAAGCTCGTAAAGCTGCGGCGAATGCCGCAGGCGGAATAAAGGCTCATTTTCAGTTCCTTTCAAAAATGCAGTTTCCGCGGCTGTCGATGCCAACTATAAGGGGCAGTCTATCAACCTCAAGCCGTTTTACTGATTCGCAGCCAAGCTCAGGGAAGGCGATTTCCTCCGCAGAGCTAATGGACTTGGCAATAAGAGCGCCAGCGCCGCCGACTGCGCATAAGTACACTGCACCGTTGCGTTTTATAGCGTCGATAACATCCGGCGAACGGTCACCCTTGCCAATAGTGGCAATCTGCCCCATATCCATGAGGCGCGGGGCGAAGCCGTCCATGCGGGAAGATGTCGTCGGGCCGCAGGAACCGACAGCCATGCCATTTTTCGCGGGGGTAGGACCGGCGTAATATACAATACTGCCTTCAATAGGGAAAGGAAGCTCCGCGTTGTTGTCAAGGCATTCAAAAATGCGCTTGTGCGCTGCGTCGCGCGCCGTATAGATGCGGCCAGAAAGATAAACCCTGTCTCCAACAGAAAGCTCGGAGATATGTTCTTTTAAATTATCGCTTGTAAGCTCAAAGGTTTTTTGTGACATGTGATTTCTTATTCCTCAGACTGCTGCTGTGCGCTATTCTGCAAGCATTTATCAAGAATGGATTTCTTTTCGTTCAGCATACTGCCAAGCTCGTCGATAGAAGTATTGAAAGCGGCAATCTGCATCTGAATTTTGCTTTTTATGCGCTGCGCTTCAAGAGCGATGTTATCAAGATTCGCCTTCACTTCCTCTACGTTGTTTAAGGAATTGTTTCTCACGCCCTCGGCGGTTCTTATGGCCTCGCGCTTTATCTCAATCGCTCTTCTTGAGGACTCAATCTCAAGCTCGGCAAAACGCTCCTTCGCAGCCTTGTAGACCTCGGCGGTCTCAAGCGCAGAGTCAAGCTCCGCCTTCACCTTGTCCAGCTCGGACTTAAGCTCGTCAATCTGAATGTAGAGCTCATTATTCAGCGTGTTAAGGTCGTTTACGTTCCCCTCAAGCTCGGCGTTTTGGATGACAAGCGTTTCGTTTCTTTCGCTGAGATCGTTTACGCTTTCCTCAAGCTCGGCAATGCGCGTTTCCGCGTCCTGCTGGACGTTAAGGGCGGCCTCCAACTCCTCGCAGCGCGCACGAAGATCCTCAGCATCGCTGCGCTGCTCGTTTGCTTTCCTGGAAACCTCTTCGATGTATTGCGCTACGTCCTTCTTGTTGAAGCCGCCGAACAGCGACCCGCGAAGTTTTTTCGGATTATCCATAATGGCATGACCTCCTGCGTATTATATGTATGTATAACAGGGATTTTGGCAATGCGTAAGAATATACACTTAAAACATATCGAGAGTCAGTATATCCCTGTACCGGCCTTGACGTGTCAGAGCATAGGCGGAGGGACAAGCATACTGAAACCAGTTTAAGACTATAATAACATAATGTTGGAAAATTATCAATATGACTTTTTAACGGAGAACCTTGATTTTATAGCGAAATTGAGAGGATCAGCTGAAGAATAATGCTTTGGCAAGAAGAATTTTAATGTCAATAATATTATAAAGTACATATCGAAAACAAACATAATAAGCTTTATACAGCATTGTAAACCGAATGGAAACATGATAAAATAACCTAAAAGCAGCCGTTTTTATAAAACCGTTTTGCCTTCCTGCTTCGCGTGAAGCGAAGGAATCAGCAATATAACATATCCTTCAGATATGAAAAACCATTATTACGAGCTCATGGCGGTGATAACCTTGATAAACGAAGCGTCTGTGCGATGCTTTCTTACGCTTTGCGAGACTCTGAGCTTCACCGAAACTGCGAAGCGCCTTTATATGACTCAGCAGGCTGTAAGCAAATATATCGTGAAGCTTGAGGAGGATATAGGCTTCAAGCTCTTTACGCGGACCCACCATTACGTCATGCTGACAAAGGCAGGGGAGAACTATTACGCCCTGTTTGAAAGGCTTCGCAAGGAGCTTGCGGAAATGGCGGAGGAAACGCGGCGATATTATGCAAAACTGCTCAAAACCCTGCGCGTGGGCTATCTTGAATGGCTCGAAATATCAGACAGCGTTACCGAATCGCTGAAAAAGATACGCCGTGAGAACCCCGAAATGAAAATTTCTCTCGAAAAATACCCGCAGCAGGAGCTGAATAACCTCTTTTTCGAGCGCAAGCTTGACCTTATTATAACATATGCAGAGTTTTCGCCAAAGGGCGTTGGGATAAAGAAGCTGAAAGCCTTTGAGACCCCACTTGTCTTGCTTGTTTCACCGGACGACCCAAAAGCGGGGGAAAACGCCTCGGCAAACGATTTTCGCAGAGAACCATTTATTAAAGCTGCCGCCGCGAGCGAGACTCTTTCCGAAAGCCGCAACCGAGCTAAGCGCCAATGCCGCGAGCTTGGCTTCACGCCCTCCGAGATAATCATTTCTCCGAACCTCGAATCGGCATATATGGCGACGGAACTGGGGCAGGGCGTCCTCGTCTCAACTATGCTGAGCCGCATGAGCCTCCACAGTGAACTTATGTGTTACCCCGTTGGCCGCAGCGAGGAACTGCAATGCTTTTGGCATGAGGACCAGGAAAATCCCGCGGTTGAGAAATTCGCCGAGTATCTGAACCAGTATAACGCACAGACTGAAAAACTGTATGGACGTACGAAAGAGGTGCGGCAGTGATGGGCATTCCCGTTGTATCATTGGTGGCATATTCCGGCTCGGGGAAAACGAGCTTTCTCGAAAAGCTTATCCCGGAGCTGAAAAAACGCGCTCTTCGCGTCGCCGTAGTCAAGCACGACGCGCATGATTTCGAGCTTGACAAGGACGGCAAGGACAGCGCGCGGATAACAAAAGCGGGCGCGGACGTAACAGCGATTGTTTCCGCCAATCGCGCCGCGATAATGGAGAACCGCAGCGTCGATTTTGCCGAAATAGTGGGCCGCATTTGCGACGTTGACCTAATCATTACAGAGGGCGGGAAGCACGAAAACTGGCCGAAAATTATGCTGTTTCGCGCCGCCGCAGGCAAGGAATTTGCCGCTGAACCCAAGGACTGCATAGCCGTGGTGAGCGATGTGGAGATAAAAGAGGCACCCTTGCGCTTCACTCTCGAGGATGCGGCGGGGCTTGCTGATTTCCTCCTTCGCTGGCTTGAAAAGAACGGCAAACCGTGATATAATAATCTATTATATTTGAATAACACGCAAGAGCTGCAGGGATCAGCTTTTGCTTTGTAACTGGAGTTTGATAATTATGGGAAACACTTATAGCTTTTATGAAAAAAAGATAGATTCCAAGACTGTGTTTACGGGTAAACTCATTAATGTGCGGGAGGATACCGTCGAGCTCGTGAACGGCAATCACGCAGGAAGAGAAATAGTTGAACATCCCGGCGGAGTCACTATTCTTGCGGTTGATAAGGATAAGAAAGCCTATATGGTCCGCCAGTACCGCTACGCTGTTTCCGGCGAGCTTATCGAGGCGCCCGCGGGAAAAATGGAACCCGGCGAGAGCCCCATTCAGAGCGCTATGAGAGAGCTTTCGGAGGAAACGGGACTTGAGGCGGAACAGTGGATTTATTTCGGCATGACCTATCCTTCTCCCGGCTTCAGCACGGAGACGCTGCATCTTTTCCTCGCCCTCGACCTTACGGAAAGGCAGCAGCACCCGGACGAGGACGAATTTTTGAAGCTTGAAAAAATCGGCTTCGACGAGCTTATCGATATGGCGAAGTCCGGCGCTATACCGGATGGTAAGACTATAAATATCCTCTTTATGGCGGAAAAATACTTCAAAGATCATGATCTGTTTATGTAAACAATGCCTGCCGCAGACGCATTTCGGCGCAGCGGCCCCGGCGGTATGATGTATAGTTCCCGTCGGGCCATTTGATAGGAGACTGATAATGGGAAAACGAGTTCTTGTTGTAGACGATGAACAGAATATAGTTGACATACTTAGATTCAACCTTGAACGCGAGGGCTATGAGGTCCTTTCGGCGAACGACGGGAAAGAGGCTCTTGACAAGGCTATGTCCGAGTCGCCGGATCTTGTTTTACTCGACGTTATGCTGCCCGTGATGGACGGCTTCGAGGTTTTGGCGGAAATCCGCAAGACGGACCGCATAACCCCCGTGATTATGCTTACGGCTCGTGAGGAGGAAAGCGACAAAATCCTTGGCCTTGAGATAGGCGCGGACGATTACATAGTCAAGCCCTTCTCCGTGCGCGAGCTTCTTGCGCGCGTAAAGACGAATATCAGGCGCATGGCTGTGCTTGACAGCGCGGAGGAGACTTCGGCGAGTGGTATCCACGCGGGCTCGCTTATTCTCATCGAGGACAAGCTATGCGCCGCGAAGGAGAATAACGAGCTCGTTCCGCTTACGCAAAGAGAATTCGATATAATCCGTTTTCTTGCGCGTGAGCCGGGGAAGATATGTTCGCGCGAGGAGCTTCTTTCCGGCGTATGGAACTATGATTATTACGGTGACCTTCGAACGGTGGACGTTGCCGTCCGCCGCCTCAGGGAAAAGCTTGAGGACGATCCGGCAAACCCGAAATATATCATGACGAAGCGCGGTGCGGGCTATTATCTCGCGTAAATTCGGCTCGTTTTTTGAGGAAAGGGGGGATGCGCCATGAAGTCGCGCGGGCTCCACGTAAAGCTGATGCTCATAATGCTGCTGCTCATCTTTTCGCTCATGACGGCAGTGTGCGCGTTCCTCATCAGAGGCGTCGTCAGCTATTATCTAAACGATTTTTATGCCAGCATGAAGGATGTTTTCTCCTTGCAGGAATTTTCGGACGGGCTGCGGTTTTCGGCGGACGAGGAATCCGGATATGAGCAGATGAACGAAATCCTATCCGCATGGTCGGGCCGCCTTGGCGTAGACGGCGTGAACCGGAATTACTATGTCCTTGACGGCGAAACTGCCGAGGTCCTTATCGGCTCGGATAACGAGAAAACCATTGAAATAACGCCGAATATCGTTTCCGCGCTGAACGGAAAGGACGGTTATTCCGGCGAGCGTTCCGCCGATTATATGGACGTCGCCCTGCCGATAAAGGGCAACGAGAAAAGCTATATTATTTATATTATTGACAATAAACAAACTGTCCAGTCCCTCAATACGCAGCTTTTCAGGATAATCATAGAGGCTCTCGCCATCGGACTCGCGATAAGCGTTATTCTTTCGCTAATGCTTTCAAAAATGCTCGTAACGCCCATACAAAGCCTTACGAGAGCGGCTAACCGCGCTGCTAAGGGCGACCTTTCGCAGAGAATCGAATTGAACGCGCACGACGAAATAGGCGTTCTTACAAGCGCTTTCAACAACATGGCGAACCAGCTAAGAGACACTCTTGACGAAATCGAAAACGAACGCAACAAGCTCAGCGCCGTCTTCCTGCACATGACGGATGGACTTGTTGTTTTTTCGCGCGATGGGATAATGATACATTATAATCCTGCGGCGGAGCGCCTTTTGGGCGTCGGCCTCAATAATCCTGTGCTCGATTATCCCCTCATCTTCGGGGAGATCGCACCTATGGAGAATGTGCTTTCCATCAAGAGCCCCGGCGTTATCAGAGCCGAGCGGGAAACGAACGACAAGAGCCTTGAAATTATCCTTGCCCCCTTCGCCGGAAGCGAAGAGACGCAGGGCGGCATCCTTGCCCTTATCCACGACGTTACACAGCAGCGTCGCAGCGAGCAGACCCGAAGAGAATTCGTCGCGAACGTTTCCCATGAGCTTCGCACGCCGATAACTAACGTAAGAAGCTATGCCGAGACCCTTGCCGACGCGGGCAAGGATATGTCGGAGGAAGAAACGGCACGCTTCCTCGGGGTTATCATAAACGAGAGTGACAGAATGACGAAGATAGTTCAGGATCTCCTGCTCCTCTCGAAGTTCGACGCCGGGCAGACGGAGCTCAACGTCGAAGAATTCGATATTATCCGTTCTACACGCGAAATATATGAGGGTATGCTGCTAAACGTCGAAAAGCGCGGTATGAGGATGACGCTGGACGTTCCGACTTTGCCCGTAGTCTGCGAGGGAGACAAGCAGCGCATAGAGCAGGTCATTGTAAACGTCCTGTCAAACGCCGTTCGTTATACGCCGGACGGCGGCGTGATAAGCATTTCCGCGGGAGAAAAGGATGGCTGGGCTGTTGTCTGCGTTCGAGATACAGGTATAGGTATCCCGAAGGAGGACATTCCGCGCCTGTTCGACAGGTTCTACCGTGTTGACAAGGCGCGTTCACGCGCCCTCGGCGGCAGCGGCCTCGGGCTTTCCATTGCCAGGGAAATAATGATTAAGCACAGCGGCAGCATAACTATTGAGAGCGAGCCGGGGAAGGGAACCTCCGTTACCATCACCTTCCCGCTCAGATGGCAGAACGGCGGTGCCGCGATTGTTTAGAAACAAACGCCGTGAGCGGTTCAAAACCGTATTGATAGTCGTTTTGGCTGTAAGCTCCGTGTTCCTTGCCGGCAAAACGGATATTTTCGCAAGGCTTTCAGAGTCTGCCCCGGCACTTTCGTATTTCCGAGGCCTTTTTGCCGGAGAAATGAGCCCCGGGGAAGCCTCGGGCAGCCGCCCGGCAGAGGGCTCATCATCAACGGCTGCGGAGAGTCCCTGCACCATCGTTATAACGAACGACAACGGAATGCGCTACGGCGCGCAGTACAGCCGCGAGCTTACCGACACGTATAAAAAAATTTCGAATATCATCGGCGAAGCCTTCGGCTCCTCGGGGCTTCCCGAGGAAAGCACGGAAAAGGCGTGGCTGAACGCGCTTTCGCGAAGAAGCGTTTACATGGAATACCGCACGGAACTGCCGATAGCGCTGCTTGTTAAATGGTTCGGCATGAGCATGCTCAACCGAAACGAAAAGTCAGCCAGCCGCTTTATGCTTTCCGTGGACGAAAACGATTTCGTTTGGGCATGGTTTTCCGGCGAGGAAGGTATTTTTAAAAGCTCGACTGCAGTTCAGGAATCGAGCCTGACGCAGCTTATATCGGAGTTTTTACCGAACGGCGCGTATTTTGCTTTTGAAGCCCAGCGCGGCTGCGAGCGCACTGAGCCCTATGCACTCATAGTAGATAATCCTGAGTATTTCGCGCTCAACTCCGAAAATATAATCCATTTTGACAGTGTCCGCGAACAGATAGAGCAGCTTTTCGGGCTGAATATCCTCGAGGGCGCAAGCTATACAGAGAAAAACGGAACTGTCGTCTTTGTCGGGACGGATGGGATACTCAAGCTCCGCGAGGACGGAGTTTTAAGCTACGCCGTATCAGGCAAATCGGATTTCACGGAGGGCAAACTCGTTTACTCTGCTGATGAGATGATTGAAACCTCCTACGCCATGATTTCCAAAATGCGATCCGGCAGAGAGGGCGATGAGATCCTTTCCTTCAGCGGCATAGAGCGAACGGAGTCCGGCGGATATCAGGTGAAGTTCGATTATTATGTAAACGGGACGGAGATTATCATGCCAGACGGTGCGGCGAGCGTTTTCTTTGAAAATGGAGATGTTTCGCTGCTTCGCGTCTGCATGAGAAAATATGAGCTCGGCGAGGAATGTTCATCCGTGCTGCCCGCTTTGCAGGCAGCGGCTATGGCGGGCGGACTCAAGCGAGGAGGCCGTCCCTGCCTCGTATACGCGGAAAGCGGCGCGCAGTACCTTCCGTCATGGACGGTGGAATAGTCAAATACCGGTTTAAATTTATTTTAATTCAGGAGGTGCGGCGTGGAAGCGGGAAAAATTAAAAACATCATCATAATCATTCTTGCCGCGCTGAACCTGAGCTTTTTAGCCGTTATAGTGCTGGATCTCAACGAAACGCGCTATGCCGAGATACGCGAAAAAACAGAGCTTGTCAGCTTCTTTGACGCTAACGGCATATATATCGACGCAGACGTTATCCCAGGCGAGGTAACGGCAGGAAATTTCTACCTTACAAGGGACCTTAGCCAGGAAAAAAACATTATTAACGTTCTTCTCGGGCAGGCCGAGCCCCAGGATCAGGGCGGCAACATTTTCTATTATGAAAATGAAAACGGCAGCGCCTTTTTTCGCAATAACGGTGAGTTTGAAATAAATTTTGCCCACCTCGACGATACGGAGGGGGCGCAGAAAACAGCCGCGTCCCTTCTGAAAAAGATAAACATATCCTACGATGATACCGATTCCTACACAGAGGAACATGGTGACTCGCGCAGCATAAGCATGCTCTGTACATGGCAGAACGTGCCTATCGCAAACTGCCGCCTTACGCTCACTATCTTTGCGGGCGGGAGCGCACAGCTTGCAGGGAAGCGCCCTGTCGGGACGCCGCAGCGCATGGGCGACTGCGATATGCTCGGCATAAATACGATGCTTATTCGATTCCTCGACGAAATCAAGTCCGGCGGCTATGTTTGCGACAGGATAGAGGACGTCGACCTATGCTATATCATGCGCAGCTTTCCTTCGGAAGCTTCGCTCGAGCCTGTGTGGCAGATAGTGACAAACGGCGGCACATATCGCGTCAGCGTGGGCAGCGGAGAACTGCTGAACGACTGATTCGGCGCGTAATTTGTCTATTTTGACGTAAGGTTCCGAGCAAAATAAACCCTAAATACAGTTTGTCCCAAAATTCTTATAACAAAATCTTGTGATTTTTTGTTTCAAACCATTTACAAATTGCAATCTTTTTTGTATAATGTAGCTGATAATGAATAGTTTGCTGCGGTTTTCTCCAAAGTGTAACCAAATGGTAATGCTATGAGGTAATAATATAATATGCTTTTGGGGAAACTATTTTAGGGCAAGGTCGCGCAATTCCTGCCGCCTGTCGTGCCTGCAGAAGGCTCCGCCATGTCGTCCGAAAATACCCGGCAATACACAAAGTGTTTTCTGAGTTTTTAAACGATCTGACGAGAATTCTGACAGCGCAATTTTAGCGTCGGAATTATGCAGCTTGGCCTCGGTATGAATATATTCTGCTCGATTATTTTTAGGGAAGTGAGCATTTGACAAAATACAGAATCAAAGGCGGCAAACCGCTTTCAGGCGAGATTGAAATCAGCGGCGCAAAGAATGCCGCGGTTGCGATAATTCCTGCCGCGCTGCTCGTTGACGGCGTGTGCAGAATCGAAAATCTTCCCCAGATTAGCGACGTTACGCTTTTGCTTAATATTCTGAAGCTTATGGGCGCGGAAGTCAGGACAGTCAATAAGCATACGATGGACATTGACTGCCGTAAAATCCGAGTCGCCGAAGGGCCGGCGGAGCTTATGCGTTCCATCCGTGCCTCGTATTATCTCATTGGCTCCATGCTCGGCAAATTCGGCCGCGCGCGCGGTTCTATGCCGGGCGGCTGCGATTTCGGCGTCCGTCCGATAGACCAGCACGTTAAGGGCTTCCGAGCGATGGGCGCAGAGGTTTCCATAGAAAACGGCATGATTATCGCCGACACAGCTTCCGGGCGCCTGAACGGTGCGCATATTTATCTCGACGTTGCCTCCGTCGGAGCGACGATGAACATCATGATAGCTGCTGCGAAGGCAAACGGCAGGACTGTCATTGAAAACGCGGCGAAGGAGCCTCATATAGTCGACCTTGCAAACTTCCTCAATTCCATGGGCGCCGACGTTAAGGGCGCCGGAACGAGCGTTATAAAAATCAACGGCGTAGAGCACATGAGCGGAGGGTTTTATTCCATCATCCCCGACCAGATCGAGGCGGGGACGTATCTTGCCGCAGTCGCCGGAGCGGGCGGAGAGGTCCTTATCAAGAACGTAATTCCCAAGCACCTTGACTGCATCACGGCAAAGCTCGTAGAAATGGGCGTCTCCATCGAAGAACGCGGCGATGCTGTTCTTGTTCGCAGAACGGGGCCGCTCAGAAGCACTAAGGTAAAGACTATGCCGTACCCCGGCTTTCCAACGGATATGCAGCCTCAAATTACTACGCTCCTTACGATTGCCGAGGGCACGAGCGTCGTTACCGAGGAAGTTTGGGACGATAGGTTCCGTTATGTGTCCCAACTCAACCGTATGGGCGCGAACGTCCAGGTGGACGGGAAACTTGCTGTCGTTCAGGGCGTGAAGAATCTCAAGGGCGCTCCCGTCAAGGCCTGCGACCTCAGGGCCGGAGCTGCGATGGTAATTGCAGGACTTTGCGCCGACGGCGTTACCTATGTGGAGGATATCCACCATATCGAGCGCGGCTATGAGGATATTGTTGAAAAGCTTCGCGGTGTCGGCGCGGATATTGCCCGTGTTGTTGATAATCCTCACGATAAGGCAGCCGGCGAAGAAACCGCGTAATCTTATTATAATATGTAGGGTGCGCTGAAGCGAAGCCGCGTTTCAGCGCGCCCTTTTTCACGGTTGGAGTGGGAAAATGTTTATTCAAAGCTTTGCCAGCAGCTCGAGCGGTAACTGCGCGCTTATAGGCAGCGGCAAAACCTACATACTTCTTGACGCAGGAATTTCACTCAGGCGCATCAAGGCCTGTTTATGCAAAATCGGGCTCAGCCTCGCCGATATATCGGCTCTTCTGCTTACCCATGAGCACAGCGACCATATCGCCGCCGTCGGGATGCTTGAAAAGCAAACGGATATACCCGTTTTTGCTTCGCGCGGAACGATGACCGCCCTTGTTTCCAAGGGCAAGGCCTGCGGGCGCTTGTTCACCGCCGTTGAGGATGGGGAAGAGGTTGCGGTAGGAGACATCTGCTTCCGCGCCGCAGCGACGCCGCATGACGCGGCGGAGAGCCTGTGCTATAGCTTTACGGACGGGAAAAGCCGCGTCGCCGCTGTCACGGACCTCGGATATATGGCGGAAAACGTCGCCTCCGCCGTCATAGGTGCGGAAACGGTCATGCTCGAAGCGAACCACGACGTTGAAATGCTGAAAAAAGGCCCATACCCCTATCCGCTTCAAAGACGGATATTGGGCGACAGCGGGCATCTTTCCAACGCCGCGGCCGGGGATTTTGCGTTGGCGCTTGCCCAAAACGGCGTCCGCAATATCCTTTTGGCTCATTTGAGCAAGGAGAACAACACCCCGCACATGGCCTACAAAACCGTCGCGGACAGGCTGCTTGCCGGTGGGGTCGAGGCGGGTTCGCTGAAGCTGACCGTCGCCCCTGCGGACGATATGAGCGGAATGATAGGATAAACCTTTATCAGAATTGTAATTGGAGAAAAATGTTAAACATAAAAATAATATGTATCGGAAAACTAAAAGAAGCCTTCTATGCGGACGCCGCTGCGGAATACATAAAGCGCCTCGGAGGGTACTGCCGCATTGAGATCGATGAGCTGCCGGAGATACGCCTCCCTGCGGTTCCCTCAGACGCAGAGAAGGAGGGTGCGCTGCTGCGTGAAGCGGAGCGCATAATCCCGCGTATTCCCAAGGACGCGGTCGTGATAGCGATGTGCGTTGAGGGCAAGGAGATAGACAGCCCACAGTTTTCGGAGTTTATGAGCGCCTGCGCCAATAGAGGCAAGAATAAGCTGTGCTTCATAATCGGCGGTTCCTTCGGCTTGCACGAAACAATTAAGCAGCAGGCGACGCTGCGAATGTCCATGTCAAAGCTTACCTTCCCGCATCATCTGGCGCGGATCATGCTGCTTGAACAGCTTTACCGCGGTTTCAAGATTGCGGAGGGTTCAAAATATCATAAATAAGGAGCGGATGCGCCATGGCATGGTGTCCCGAATGTGAGAAATATTATAACGAAAAAAGCGGAGTTTGTCCCGTTTGCGGCGAGCTCCTTGAGGATAAAGCGGCCTGTGAAAGCGCCGCGTGCAGCGGGGACTGCGCTTCCTGCGCAGCGGCCCAGTATGAGGAGGAAGCCTGCTCCGGTAACTGCGACCCCGGCATCTGGCCGAGCGACGATAAGGGCGAACCCGTAAAGCCTGCCCTGCTCATGACGGTTACGGGTACGCAGATAGACTATGAAATGGCGCTGGCGCAGCTTCGCTCGTACGGAATTCCCTCGGCGAAGGATTATCCGCTCGCGGGGCAGATAGCGAAGGTAATCCTCGGCTTCGCGGGTACGGGCATGGATATTTACGTCCCGGAGACTATGCTTGAGATAGCCAGAGAACTCATGAAGCCCATCGATGAAAGCGAGGCCTGATTATGCCGGATTATTCTGCCGAGTGCGAAAAATGGCTCGCCAGCGGCGTTCTGACGGCTGAGGAACGCGCCGAGCTTGAGCGCGTGAAAAACGATGAAGAAGAGATAAAAAGCCGCTTTTTCGCCCCGCTTGAGTTTGGAACGGCGGGGCTTCGCGGCGTCATGGGAACGGGGCTCAACAGAATGAACCGCTTCGTCGTGAGCCAGGCAACGCAGGCGCTTGCCGAGCTGATCGTTTCTCACGGTGAGGAAGCGCAGGCGCGCGGCTGCGTTATCTGCCACGATTGCCGCAATAACAGCAGGGCCTTTGCAGAGCGCGCCGCCTGCGTAATGGCGGGAAACGGAGTCCATGTCCGGCTTTTTCCGGCTATGCGCCCGACACCCGAGCTTTCCTTTGCGATAAGAAAATACGGCGCCATCGCCGGAATTAACATTACCGCGAGCCACAATCCGCGCGAGTATAACGGCTACAAGGTCTATTGGGAGGACGGCGCACAGCTCGTTCCCGATAAGGCCGAGCGCGTCGCGGCGGTGATGGCGAAGACGGATATTTTTCACGGCGCTGCGACAATAGGCTATGACGAAGCGCGCGAGAATGGGCTTATCGAGCTTCTTGGGCGCGATACCGACGAAGCCTTTATAAACGCGGCGCTGGCGCAGTTAGTCGAGCCGGAATGCGTCGCCAAGGCGGCGGATACGCTGAAAATCGTCTACACGCCCTTCCACGGCGCGGGCGGAACCGTCGTTCCCGAAGCGCTTGAAAAGATGGGTGTGAAGCAGCTTTACCCCGTGCCGGAGCAGATGCGCGAGGACGGAGATTTTTCAACCGTGCAAAGCCCCAACCCCGAAAACCCCGAGGGCTTTGCCCTTTCGACAGCGCTCGCAGATAAGGTGGGCGCGGATATAATCATCGGAACGGATCCGGACAGCGACCGCATAGGCGTAATGGTTCGCGAGAAGTCCGGAGGGTTCAGACTTGTGAGCGGGAATCAGCTCGGCGTCCTGCTCATTCACCACATTCTCACGAACAGGCGCGAGAAGGGGACGCTTCCTGCAAATGCCGCCGTCCTCAAAACCATCGTTACTACGGATATGGCCGCCGAAGTCGCAAGGGCAAACGGCGCAGAGTGCTTTGAGACCTTCACGGGCTTTAAGTATATGGCCGACCTCATGAAGCGTTTTGACGAGGACGGCAGCTACAAGACCGTTTTCGCTTATGAGGAGTCCTTCGGCTGCTTAATCGGCGATTTTGTCCGCGATAAGGACGCCGTCACAAGCTCTGTGCTCACGGCGGAGCTTGCGGCGCATTACGCTCTGCGCGGCATGAGCCTGTTTGACGCGCTTGATGAGCTGTATGAAAAATACGGATACTATTTTGAAAAAACGCTTAATTTCGTGATGCCCGGGATAGACGGCATGGAGAAGCGCAGAGCGCTCATGGAGAGCCTTCGCGCCAAGCCTCCGCGCAAAATCGCGGGCATAGAAGTAAGCGCGCTGCGCGATTATCTTTCGGGTCTCGAAACCGACATGGCGACGGGCAAAACGAAGACCACGCCGCTCACCGGTTCGGACGTTCTCATTTTCGTAATGCAGGACGGAACGAAGCTTGCCGTCCGCCCGAGCGGTACGGAACCGAAAATAAAAATGTATATTCTCGCGAAAAGCGAAGACAAGGAAAGCGGAGAGAAAAAGCTGGAAGCATATGAGCAGGCGGCAAAGCAGCTTCCAGAAATAAAATAAAAACGGAATATCGGAGGGAGAAACATGTTTAACTTCACCCCTGTGACGGACAGGGTCACACGGCTCAGAGACAGATACAGAAATACCCCCATTTCCATTTCGGCGGAACGCGCGAAAATCGTTACCGAGGTCTATAAGGAGAATCCTTATGACCCGAACATCATCAAACGCGCAAAGGTGATGTATGCCCTTTGCAGCCGCATGACTATTCTCGTTCAGCCCGATGAGCTTCTCGTCGGCAATATTTCGCCATATTATAAGGGCGTGGACCTTGCCCCGGAGTATGACGAGCTGCGCTGGCTCGTTTCCGAGCTGCGGGACGGCAGCTTCGGCGAGCGCAACCGCACGGACGAGGAGGGCATGAACATCGCCCCCGAGGATATCCCCGTTTTTATTGACCTTTATGAAAATTACTGGAAGGACAACAACATCACCCATTATGTAGACGCCGCGATGCCGGATGGCATGAAGGCCGTCGCCAAATCCGGCGCTATCCCGTTCTTCGAGAAGGGGAACGGCGGCTGCCCGGTGGGGCATTTCAACGCCGCGTACTATAAGGTGATAGACAAGGGCTTCGGCGCGATAAAACGCGAGGCGGAAGCCAAGCTCGCCATGCTCGAGGGCAAGCTCTTCGGCGACAGCGTAAAAAAATATACCTTCTACAAGGCCATAGTCATGATATGCGATGCCGGTATCCTGCTTTCCAAGCGCTATGCGGAGAAATGCCGAGAAACGGCGAAGTCCGCTTCACCCGAACGCGCCGCCGAGCTCCTGAAAATGGCGGACAGCCTCGACTGGATAATGGAAAACCCCTGCCGCAGCTTTGCCGAGGCCGTTCAGGCGACGCTTTTATACCATCAGATGCTGGTGCTGGACGGGCTCCTCCACGGCCTCACCCTCGGAAGATTTGACCAATATACCGGCAAATACTATGAAAAAGACCTCGCGGAGGGCAGAATCACCCCCGCTGAGGGTCAGGAATACGTCGACTGCTTTTTCCTCAAGCTTGCCGACATGATGAAGGGCCGCAGCAAGTACGGCGCGCTCTTCAACGGCAGTTACAGCGCCGGGCAGCACATGTCCCTCGGCGGACTTA
>JAEEUX010000030.1 GCA_016290695.1 Oscillospiraceae bacterium | reverse complement strand
GACGTCTATGCTCGTCATGGTATAGTTGAGCATGGCTTTTTTGATTATGGTATGGTAATAGTCGCGCATATCGGATTCGCTCTGAAATGCGTTCTTCGGGTTTTTGAAGAAGAGGACCATTTCATCGCCGCCGAGACGGTAAAGACAGTCCTTAAACTCGGGATAGCTTCCGAGATGATTCACAAGACGGCAAAGCATAGCGTCGCCCGTATTATGCCCGTAGGTATCGTTGACTTCTTTGAAATTGTCAAGGTCGAGAATAGCGATAACGCCGCTTATTTCTCCGGAGGCAATTTCTGCCTCCACCTCGCTGAAATCCGAAAGAAGACGCTGACGGTTCGGGATTCCGGTGAGTGCGTCGTAGTTAGCGAGGTCGTATAGTTTTTTCCCGTATTTTCGTTCATCCTCCACGTCACGCAGAAAGAAAATGTTGGCCTTTTTTCCGTCTACCCAGTCTATCTCAGAGGTCCTGAGCGAAAAGATACGCCCATCGTCTCCCTTTATGTCGCATTCGTAGGGTTCCGAATCCTCTCTGCGGCAAATGCTGCAAAGCTCGGGGAAAAAAATGGAATAGCCAATACTGCAAAGCTTTTCACTGTGGGCTTTGCCCAGACGCTTTTTTGCTTTGCAATTTAAATCAAGCATTTCGCAGACATCGTTTCTCACGACGGCAACTTCGCCGTCGAAGGAATTGATGACGCTCGTCAAAGCCTGCGAATACTGTTCAATCGTTTTGTTTTTATTGAACACAGACATAGCTTATAGACACTTCCCGACACGGGCGCGATGGCGCAGAGCGCAAATTCGCTGCCGCAAAACGCAGAAAAAGGCTTACGGGGAAAACTGCCGAAAAACTGCATAAAATTATGTATTATAATATCACTAACACATGGCAAAGTCAATAAATATAATCAATCATTTTTATGCATTTTAAATTTTATTTTGCGTAATTCTTCTGGGCGCGCGAATACTGGGAAATAATATCCTCATGGCGTATCGTTTCCACGATATGCTCGATGAGCTTTTGCAGCTCCGCGTCCTCGGAATAGTCCGCGCGGGCGATGAAATTCACGCGGTCATCAAGAATAAGGCGTCCCGCCTGATTCCTGTCTGTATAAACGGCGATGGAATAGCCCCCGTTTTGCTTCACAAGCTTCATGCAGGGAACGTCCGTTAGCCCGTCGCCCAGATAAACCATGTTTTTGAAGGGCATGGGGCGCGCATCCTCGCTCATTGCGGCATTGAGGGACACTTCGTCCGAGAGGTCGAGCAGACCCTTGTTTATGCGGTACAGATACTGCGTTTTGGAGGAGTAATTAACGGCGGTGGCGGGCCATACGGCGTAGCCGTCCGAGTCATATAAATACTCGCTGGCAAAAATGCTTTTGAAATAGCCGCTGATGCTTGTGCCCTCGATGATTTCCTTCATGCCCGAGGAAATGATGTAGTGCTCAAGAACGCAGTCGATTCCCTCGGCGAATTTGTTTATGCGCTCGAACCAGCTTTCAACGCCGGGGTAGAACTCGACGTCGCGCCCGAGCTCAACAAGCTCGCTGCGGCGGATGCGTCCGCCCGCTTCCTGCTTCTTCCTGAACATGGTGAACATGCTGGAAAGGATTCTGTCCATGTTGTTTTCCCGCGCAAGCTCGTTTGAGTATTCCCAAAAGGAATCCGCGTCCATGCCGACGCCGGGGATAAAGGTATATTCCTGCATATCGCGCGTGGACAGGGTTTTGTCAAAATCGTACATTATGGAAATAACTGTTTTCTTTTTCAAGGGGCATCTCTCTTTCACGGCATGGATTGGCGATAACCATTATATAATCAACGCGGCGTTATATCAAGCGATAAACGCGCCTGTCTTAATTAAGTGTTTCCGATGGGACCCAAAAACCCCTGAAACCACAGAGGCTTCAGAGGTTTTGAAGGCTTAGCGAAGCATGGAGGCTTATTTATTGAACGCGCCCGTGGCTCCTTCAAGGCCCAGAGAGCGGTCGCCTTCATCTCCGGCGGCGTCCGAGGGGGTGATGGTGAAGATTTTGTCCACGTAGGTGTAGTCGCTGTAACCCATGCGGGCGAGAGGCTTGATTTTCAGCATGTCAAGCTTGCCGTCGGGGCCGATTACCTCATCCTTTATATGTACGCCGACGACCTTACCGATGATGATATCGGCGGAGCCGACGCTGCTCGTGCCTGGGAGGCGAATAGTCTGAACGTGCTTGCATTCAAGCTGAACGGGAGACTCCGCCACGCGATAGGGCTTTACCAGAACGGATTCGGCCTTCGTGAGTCCTGCAGCCTCAAATTCGTCCACCCCGGGAGGGAAGGGCGCGGCGGTAATGTTCATTTTCTCCATCAGCTCGTAAGTCACCATATTGTGGACAAACTCACCCGTGCGCTCGATGTTGTTGGTGGTGTCCTTGCGCTTGTATTCTGGCGTCGTGTTTATGGAGATAAGAACGTAAGGTGGGTCGAAGGTGAGGTTAGTGAATTGGCTGTACGGCGCGAGATTGGGTTTTCCGTCAGCGTCCAGCGTGGATATCCAGCCAATGGGGCGGGGGACTGCAATGGATTTGAATGGCGGCCTTGCGAGACCGTGGTCGTTTTTCTCGGTTTCATAAAACATAATAACGGGTCCTCCTGTCTGTTTTTATGGAAGCAAAAGCGCTTAACTTTTTATTCTTTTACCATAATAACAGATATTTCACCGGATTGATAGCCCAGATTTAAATTCTTATAATAAAACTTTCATAAAAAGCCCTCCGTTTGCGCAGGGAAGCATGACGGCAGCACTTTTGTTTTCCGAAAGCGCTTTGCGGAGAATAAAGAGCTTGCCTTAGGCCGAAAAAGCTGAGATAATAAAATAATACTAATATCCAATTAAAATCAGAAAATCTATATGGAAGGCTTTGCGTATATCTTATAATCGGACGTTAGTATAAAATCGGCCTACAGAGCTATATTACGGGAGTGGCATATAAATGATTAAGCAGATAATGAGGGATCCTTTGTTTTTGCAGCAGAAGTCCGAGCCGGCGACGGAGGCAGACAAACAGGTTATCGCGGATTTGATGGATACCCTGGACGCAAACAGAGACCGCTGCGTCGGCATGGCAGCGAACATGATAGGCGTGAAAAAGCAGATAATAGCCGTAATTGCGGGCGCGTTTGAATTTGCGATGGTGAACCCCGTTATCACGAAAAAGTCCGGGCGCTACGAAACGGAAGAGGGCTGCCTTTCACTTGACGGCGTGAGAAAATGCGTAAGGTATAAGGAAATAGAACTCGATTATCTGGACAGTAACTTCGAGAAACGCCACGGGAAGTTCAGTGGCTTTACGGCGCAGATAATTCAGCATGAGATACAGCATTTTTCCGGCGAACTGGTTTAAGCGCAATTTGGCATATTGCGCCAAAACGATGGCCGGAACGACATATTAATTGTCATAATATACGATTTGCGGTTGAAATATGTATGGAAATATGTTACTGTATACTTAAATATTGGAGGGCACGTAAGCTTGCGCGTCATTGCGGCAGACTGCGGCATATTCAGTACGATTTAGAGAAAGGATTGACAGTAACATGGGAAAATTCGTAGTAAAAGAAACCGCAACGGGCTATAAGTTTGATCTCAAGGCAAATAATGGGGAGACTATCGCCACCTCCGAGGTATATAAGAGCAAGGCCTCCTGCCTAAACGGGGTTAAAAGCGTCAAAACCAACTGCTTCGGCGACGTAGAGGATCAGACGGTTGAGCCCATCGTAACGATGAAGCATCCTAAGTTTGAGATTTATAAGGATAAGGCGGGTGAGTTCCGTTTCCGCCTCAAAGCGAAAAACGGCGAGATAATTGCAGTTTCCGAGGGCTATAAGACTAAGACGAGCTGCGAAAACGGCGTTCAGAGCGTGAAGAAAAATGCGCCCGAAGCCGAAATAAGCGAAGCTGCGAAATAAGGCAAATGAGCAAAATACGCCGCCCCTTCGGCTTATACTAATATCCAATTAAAATCAGAAAATCTATACGGAAAGCTTTTCGCCATGCTTTGTTGGGCTTCTTGACCATGTATTCATTATGTCCTACGAAGTCCGCCTCGCCTGACGCAAAAGCCTTTTCGCATATCTTTTTTCTTATTTTACTTGAATATCGGTATTGATGAGCCGAAGGGGCGGCAATTTTTTGTGAAAAGGACTTGACAAGTAAACGAACGTTTACTATAATGCTCTGAGTAAACGGCCGTTTACTCACGGCGAAGAAAAGAGGGGGGAACTATGGGCGGCACCAAGGAACGCATATTGCTCACGGCGCTGCGTCTTTTTGCGAGGGACGGCTACGAGGCGGCCTCGGTGAGCGACATTGCCGGGGAACTGGGCATGACGAAGGGTGCGCTGTATAAGCATTACAGGAATAAGCGGGATATTTTTGAAAGCATCCTTGCGCGAATGGAAGAGCGCGACGCGGAGCAGGCGAAGGAGCAAAATCTTCCCGAGGGGAGCCCGGATGAGATGGCGGAAGCATATGCCGCTGCGTCGGTGGATGATATAGTGGAATTTGCCAAGACGATGTTTCTCTATTGGACTCAGGACGAGTTTGCTTCTCAGTTTCGCAAAATGCTCACCGTCGAGCAGTTTCGCAGCGCGGAGATGGCGGCGCTCTATCAGCAGTATTTGGCTTCCGGGCCGCTTGATTACATGACGGAGCTTTTCGCCTCGCGGGGGTTAACGCGGGCGAGGGAGAAGGCTGCGGAATTCTATGCCCCGATGTTTTTGCTTTACAGCGTCTATGACGGCGCTGAGGACAAGGCGGCGGTAGCTTCGCTCGCGGACGGGATGCTTGAGGGAATGCGCCGCATAGCCGACGACTAAACGGATAAGGAGAAAAAATGGATAAAAGCGTAATAATAAGAAGAGAAACGGAAAACGATTTTCGCGAGGTCGAGAACCTCGTTCGCGAGTCCTTCTGGAATGTATACCGCCCCGGCTGCATGGAGCATTACGTTCTGCGCCGTTTCAGGGCGAACCCTGATTTCGTGCCGGAGCTGGACCTCGTTATGGAAAAGGACGGCAGGATAATCGGGCAGAACATGTTCGTGCGAGCCGTGATAAGCGCCGACGACGGCAGAAGCATACCAATTATGACGATGGGACCTATCTGCATTGCGCCGGAGCTCAAGAGGCAGGGCTATGGCAAGATGCTGCTGGATTATTCGATTGAAAAGGCGGCGGCCTACGGCTGCGGCGCGCTCTGCTTCGAGGGCAACATAAATTTTTACGGCAAAAGCGGTTTTACATACGCGAGCGATTTCGGCATCCGCTATCATGATCTGCCCGAGGGCGCTGACGCATCGTTTTTCCTTTGCAGAGAGCTTCTTCCGGGTTTCCTGAGCGGAGTTACGGGCGTTTACGCGCCGCCGGAGGGGTATTTCGTTGCTGAAAGAGAAACGGCTGCGTTTGAGCAGTATGAGGCGCAGTTCCCGCCGAAGGAGAAGCTGAAGCTGCCGGGGCAGCTCAATAAATAAATCGAACTGCCGCCGAAGAGTATTCAGAGTGTAAAAAATGTAATAGCCCGAAGCGGAGATGACGCTTCGGGCTTTTTCGGGCTTACCGGCCCTTGTGTTTTTCCTTTTTCTTCTGCTGTCTCAGTTCAAATAAGCGCTCTGCCTCGGAGAGTCTTTGCTCACGGCTTACGGTCTTACGCTCAAGCTTATTCTGCTCGCGCTGCATTTGAAGCGCCTGCTGAGACTTCGTCCCGATGCCGTTCTTCTCAAGCTGACGCCTTGCGTTTCGCATGCGGCGCTTGGGATTATCCGCGGCGTGGTGCGTTTCCGCCTCCACTGCGGGGCTGAATGAAAGAGCGCAGTAATTTCTGAGGACGAAATCGTCTACCTCATAGTCCTTCGGTTCCGCTCCGAACGTGACCTTGCAGACGGAGAGCTTATCGCCCTCAATACGCTCGAAAACGCCGACCCAGAAGGGGTCGTCGAAAAAAATGGTCAAATCCGATTCTGTCATAACTTCATATTTTTTAAATTGTTCATTGCCTCCGCGTTGTTTTTGATGAGTGCTTCAAGCTCCTTGCAGGAACTCATTTCCCTGCAGTCACCGCAGGTTTCGAGCTTTTTGCCCTCGGCACACTTCCTTATCGGGCAAAGAGACTCGCAGTAAGGCGTTTTCGGCCCATCTATGCGGCAGCCGACGCAGTTTATCATCTCCGGCGTAATTACAGTATGATTCAGCTCCGACCAAAGTATTGAAACCTTTTGGCGAAGCGCGTTGTCGTTGGTAATGGTGGCGATGCGGGCCTCACAGGTCTCACAATCGAGCCCGCAGTATGCGATGAACTTTTTCATATGTACCTCCGAGGTGGACTTATAACTGGATTGGCAGCTTTCGGAAACCGCCGAATAGATAGCAGCCCAAAACGGCGGTGAAACCGACGGCTGCGAAAACGCTGAAACGCTCGACTATGCCGAAATATTCCGGCGGCACGGCACCCTGACCTATTGCTCCGACGAGCATCATCGCGAGCGCTATCGCCGCCCAAATGCCGATGGCTCGCGAGCCGTTGGCCCGGAACCCGGCGATTATCATAAGAACGAGCGACGCGACGGACAGCAGGACGACGAGGACTGTGACGACCATGTGCATTATTTCCTGAAACGAGGCTATTTCCTTGCCGCTGTCAGCAAGCGGGAACATAGAATAGCCCACGCTCGAAACCCAGTTCATCGCCGTGAAAAGATGAATACCTGCTCGGAAAAGCTTCGAAGATATCCTTTTAGCCGAGACGAAAACGGACACACAGGTAACGCAGACGACGCTGCACTGGCCGTAAAGCGCGGCAAGCTGATTCCATAGCGCGCGGGAAGGAGCAGTCTCGGCGGAAAGGTCGCTCACGGCCTGCGCCATCCAGTTATAGCCGGGGAAGGCGAGCGGCGAAAAAATCACGGCCGCGGCATAAGAAATGAGGGCAATGAGGCCGGTAAGCCCGAGCCAGTTGATAAGCTTTCTGTCTTTCATTCGTATCCCTCCGTATGCTCCTGTTGCTCGTCAGCCGACCAGATTATTGACCCAGCGGCGGCTTCTCAGAAGGAAGAAGCCTACCACGCACTTTACCGCCTCTATCGACTCGACGCAGATAAACAGCGGGAGGATAGGCATGGCGGTATAACGCGAAAGAACGAAGGCGAGCGGCGCGCAGATGAGCCATATAAAGCCGCAGTCGAAGAAAAAGGTGATAATGGTTTTTCCTCCGGCGCGCATCGTGAAGTACGCGACGTTGACGTAAGCCGAGACGGGCATCTTTATGGCGTTTACAAGCAGAAGCTGGCCGGCGAGCGCCTTGACCATAGGCGTCGTGTTATATATATCGGGAACAAGCGGAGCAAGTATCGCCATTATGAGCCCCACAACGATGTTCACGAGGACGGTGAAAACGCTTATCTTGTGCTGCATGGCAACCGCTTCTTCCTTCTTGTTCGAGCCTAAGAGCTGACCGATAATGATGGATGCGGCGATGCCCATGGCAAAGAACGCAGTGAAAAAGAGGTTGGAAACGGTCGAAGCGATGTTCGTCGCTGAGACTACCTCGAGCCCTCGGACACTGTAGCACTGATTAAGCGTAGTCATGCCCGCGGACCAGAGAACTTCGTTTGCTAACAGCGGCGCACCCATGATAACGATCTGCTTAACAAGCGCGCCCGGAACCTTCATCGTGCGGAAAAGCCCGGACGCAAACTGCGCCTTGTCGGTATGGCGGTGCGACCAGATAAGGACGATGCCGCATTCGACGCAGCGCGCGATAAGCGTTGCGATAGCGGCGCCGGTAACGCCCATAGCCGGGGCGCCAAGCTTGCCGAAAATAAGGATCCAGTTCAGGAACAGGTTCACAAATACGGCGGCGATGCCCGCCTTCATGGGGAGCATCGTTTCACCGGACTCGCGCAGCGTGCTCGAATAGACCTGCGACAGCGCGAAGGGTATCATCTGCCAGACCATTACCTTCAGGTAATCCATGCCGAAGGAGAGCGTCGCGTCCAGATCAAGCGCGTCCTGCCCTTCGTGCAGAAACAGCGATATCAGCGAGCTGCCCTTAATAAGCAGCGCCGCGGCGAAGGCGGCGACCGCAATGAAGCCTATGTAAAATTTTACGCGGCAGGTGTTGCGTAATCCTTCAATATCGCCCTTTCCGGTATACTGAGCCGCGAGAATACCGGGGCCCGCCATGCCGCCCATAATGCAGAGGTTAAAGACGAAAAGCAGCTGGTTTACTATGGCGACTCCGGACATGCTCTCGGTGCCGACCTGCCCTACCATGACGTTGTCCAAAAGGTTTACAAAGCTTGTGATTACGTTCTGAACAAGCACCGGTCCCGCGACAGCCAGCACCATGTTTAAAAATTTGCGGTCAAAAAGCTTTGAACGAAGCCCGCCGGCTCTGTCGTTCAAGGTGGATATATCTCTCTTCATAGTATTTCTCCGTTGGTGTTTCTTTTGCAGCGCCTTTTACATAGCTGGCTTTTTCCTTTGCCGCGCAAGCGGCGGGAAAAACAGCATTATACAATATTTGGCCGTTTACATTTAAGCACAAGCGGAACGATAATTCAATTCCGCATTTCTTCTATATGGTAAACGTAATCGAGGCTGCTGAGCGCTTCGATTATCTCCTCATGCGTCTTGTATTTTTTGAGTTCTCCGCTCGTTATCGAAACGGCTATGGAGTAGACGCTCAGGCCGGAATTGACGTAAGCGGGGTTGAGCTCGATGTCGTCGATTATAACGCCGAGCTTCCTTATCGTGGTTACGAAGTCCTGAAGATTGCTTGAGCTTTTGAGCTCAAGGTGAATTTCAAAGTGGTTGGAGCGGTTTTTAAGATAATGCTCAAACGAGGGAAAGAGGTTTAGCGTACAGAGCAGAGCAAAGAAGCCGACCAAAGTGAGCGTATAGTAACCGATGCCGGATGACAGCCCGATTATCGCGCAGGTCCAGAGCGCGACGCTGGTGGTGAGACCCTTTATCTGATTACGCGAGGAAAACAGCACGCAGTTCACGCTGAGCATTGCGGCGGCGATAACCGTAGCGGCGGACAAAAGGTAAAAGGTCGAATTAAGGGACCGGCACATTATAAGGTCCGTCATCATGGTTATCGTCGAGGCGAGCGTGACGAGCATGAAAGTCCTTACTCCGGCGGAATGTCGCTTTGTGGCGCGCTCGCAGCCAATTATAGCACCAAGCAGCAGGGAAATGCAAATCCTTAATATGGCAGAGCCTATCGTGAGCTCAGAAGCCCAACTGCCCAGCCCGTAAGCAATAGGGTCAGTGAACGCTGTGAACATTTTGAAAATCTCCTTCCTTATACTAATATTCAATTATAATCAGAAAACCTTCTCACATATCTTTATCTTCTTTTTAATTGGATATTAGTATTATCTATGCCTGAAGCCCCTCGGAGTCCTCCGATAGCTGAGCATTTCATACTGTTCCTCGGCGGCGGAGGTGAAGGCCATCTCCTCCTCCGAGACCGGGTGCTGCGGAAGCTCCTTCTGAATGGTTTGGATGCGCTCTATCAGAAGCTCCAGAGAGCTTTTTGGTTTTCCGCTATCGTCGAGCTGCGGAACCTCGACGATGTCCTCAATCTTGTTGGAGTACGAGCCGGAGAGGTACAGCGCGAGCTTGCCGCAGGCGGGGCCTATGAGCTCGTAGAGCACGCTTGATGACAGGATTATCGTTTGCAGAGCGTTGCCGACTGCTCCGCCGAGCGTCCTCGCGCCCATGGCGGCGAGGCCTATCGCCACGCCCGCCTGCGGGATGAGCGCAAGGCCGAGGAAATTCGTCACGTTTTTGGGCTTTTTAGTAATGGCGCAGCCGAGGAACGCGCCGCCGTATTTGCCCAGAATGCGGACAACGAAATACGCTACGCCTATAAGAAGCGCTGCCGCGCCCACGTCGGCCGATGGGCGAAGGAGCAGACCGAGGTCAAAGGAAAGACCTGAGCGCACGAAGAATAGCAGGAGAATGGGCGGGCTGAAATAGTTTAGCTGCTTGAAGAGCTTATCGTCGCCGGTAAGGTTTATATAAACCGTGCTCATGGACATGCAGCCCAAAAGCGGCGATACGTCGAGCAGCGCGCAAATCCCGCAAAAGGCGAAGATGAAGGCTATCGAGACGATGAGACGGTTATCCGTCGAGCGCTTTTCAAAAATCAAAAACCGCAGGATCCAGCCGAAAAGCGCGCCGAGGGCGATGGTTCCGAGGTTTGAAAGCAGAGGCTTGGCGACGTTCATTACGGAAAAGGCGACGCCGGAAATGGACGATACGGCTATGGAGATGGCGACGCTGTAAGCCGTGAGACCCACGATGTCGTCCAGCGCGACGACCTGTAACAGCGTATCAACGAAATCGCCCTTCGCCTGCGTCTGCCTGATAGTCATAACCGTGGAGGCCGGGGCCGTCGCGGAAGCGAGCGCCGCGAGAAGAATGGAGAAGGCGAGACTGAGCTTCAAAACGAAGAAGCATACGATGAAGACCAGAAGCGTCGCCATGAGCGCCTCAAAAAGAGTTATGACAATGACCTTGACGCCGTTTGTTCTGAGCGTGGAGAGCTTGAAATATTCGCCCGTGGAGAAGGCGATGAAGGCCAGAGCTATGTCCGGCAGAAACTCCGTCCCCGCGACTATCTCCTGCGGGACCATGTTCAGGCAGAAGGGGCCTATGATGATGCCCGTGAGGATATATGCCGTCACGTTGGGCAGGCGCAGCTTTTTTGTGACTCTCGTGGCGAGAAAACCGAGGAAAAGCATAAGAGCTATGGAAATAATTATAACCGCGACCGAAGAATAATCGTCGGGGTAGTTCGGGTATAAGAATTTGACCATTTTGCTCCGATTCCTCCTTCCGTTGGCTGATAATATGCGCTTATTTGAGCGCGGAGAGCGGGTGAGTGCCGCGGACGTCGCACCAGCGGCGGAGCAGATCGATGATGACCTCGACGCTTTCCTCCGTGCCGAGCATGCCGCTGTCTATCCCGAGGTGGTAATATTTCTGCTTGCCGTATTCGCGGCCCGTGAAGCGCCTGTAATGCTGGGCGCGCGAGCGGTCGGTGTTCTCCATCTGGCGCTTTGCCTCCGCCGCGTCGAGGCCGTATTTTGCCATCGTGCGCTTAATACGCGCGTCGGGGCGGGCGTGGACGAAAATACGGAAGCAGTTGGGGTCGTCATACAATATATAATCGGCGCAGCGCCCCATTATAACGCAGCTTTCACTGCCTGCGGCAATGGCACGTATTGCGCTCGTCTGCGCGACGAAAATCTGTTCCTCCGGCGAAAGAGCGCCGTTTGTCATGGCATAGGCGGAGTTTTTGAGGTCGGAGAATATTTCGCGCTCCATGTGCTTTTCCATTTCCTCCACGCGCTCGAGAGGGAGGCCGCTTATTTCCGCCGCGCGCTCGTTTATCTGCTTGTCATAGAAGGTTATTCCGAGCTTCTCTGCGAGAAGCTTGCCTATTTCGTAGCCGCCGGCGCCGAATTCGCGCCCCAGGGCGATGATGACCTTCGGCTTGCCGGAGGCATCGAGCGAATAGCCCTGCGAGGCGGCAAGGAGGGCGAGGCTGACCTTATCCTCGCGCTCGACAAAGCGCAGGAGAGGCTTCTGGAAGAGTTTTTGAAGCTGCTTCAGAACGAAGCCGACGAGCAGCGCGCAGATAAGCGTACCCTCGCGCACGCCGACGAGCCCGCGGAAGTATATAAGCGACACCGCCGCCGAAATTACGACGAGCGAGCAGTCAAACGCCATCTTTGCCGAGCCGATGGAAAGCCCCGTTTTCTTGCCGATTGCAAGGCTCATGCCCTCGCCGGGCGTCGGCAGAATGTTCGGAGACAAATAGAGCATTACGCCCGCGGCGACGAGCGGAACGCTGCAAAGAAGGTAAACGAGCTTGAGGGGGTAAACCGACGGGGCGGGGAGGAAGAAGAGCATCGCCGTGGCAAGGTTAACAAGCTGCCCGAAAAGCAGCGACGCGACGAGCTGTAAAAGCATCGAGGGCTTGAAATCCTTCCTCAGAATGATAAGCTCGCAGAGAATATAGAGGCAGTATACCGCCGTCGTGCAGTTGCCGAGGTTTACATAATCCGGAAGGGACGCGCTTTGCGCGATTTGGTAGATTACGTTTGCCAGCGACCCGACGGGGCTGAGACCCAGATCGGACTTGGCCGAAAACACGACGCCTATCGCCATGAGATAAAGCCCCGCGAGGTATATGACTATTCTCTTAGCCCAACATAGGACAAAGCCTGTGTTTGATTTCTTCATATGTTCCTCACAATAAGCAGTTATAATTATTTTTGTATGTCTGATATAAGTTCTTTCAGCTCAGTCCATGAAGCAATGCTTATTACATCGTCATGCTCAGGCTGCTCATAATCCGATGCGCCCGTGAACAAAACGGGAAACAGCCCGGCGGTTCTTGCGCCGACGATATCACAGGCGTAATTATCGCCTATATACCAAACGTCGTCAGCAGGCAGCCCGGCTTTGCCCAGTGCAAGCTCGAATATCCTTGCATGCGGCTTGCGGAATAAAAATTCGCTGGTAGCTATAATAAACTCAAAGTGATTATCCGGTAGCAATCTGTTTATTCGTTCTTCAACTATGCTTCCGGCGTATGATATGTTGCTTAGTACGGCGGTTCTGATGCCGTTTTGCCAAAGCCATTCAAGTAAGTCTGGCATGCCGTTGGTTGGCCTTCCCGGAGAAGCATTGTCCCAAAATAATCGGTCAATTTCTTCTGCGGTAAGGTCTATCTTAATACCCAGGGAATCATACAGATACCTTGTGAACATATGGTTCGGGATTTCAACGGTATTCTGCACGCGGCTGTTTCGGTCAAAGCGGTTAAGTTCCTTATTTATCTTATTTGCTTCCGCCTGCACATCTTCCGGTGTGAGAGACATAGGGTTGGAGACAGCATGAGCCATCACCGCCGCCGCACCCTTTGCGCCGTCAAACTCAGCCTCCGCGACAAGCGTTTGCCCATAATCAAAGATTATCATCTTGGGTCTTTTCATTTCATGCCTCACAATAAGCAAAGCGAGAGCGTTAAATCGACGCTCTCGCTTGGTTAATTTAGCCTCAAGTAAAAGCTGATTTGCGTTTAGTATAATTAATATGTACTAATATATCAGCTTTTGCCGGATTATGCAAGATTTTTGCAATAATGTGTTAAAATCATCGCCGTTTCCGCGCGGTTGGAGACGAGTGAGGGGATGAAATCGCCTCCCGCGAGGTCGGCAAAAATACCTTTGGACATTGCCCAATTCACAGACTCGAAGGCCCAGTCCGATACGCCGTTCATATCCGGCTGTTCGGTGGGCGAGGCTTCGGGAGGGATCAAAGTGCCAGCAAAGCGAGCGTAACGGAACAGTATAGCCGCGAACTGCTCGCGCTTAATTCCGTCGTTCGGGCCAAATCGTCCGTCACCGTAGCCGTTGATTATGCCCTTGGAAACGGCCCAGCGCACGGCTTTATCGTACCATGAGCCGGGGACGGCATCTGTGAACTCCAATTCACCGTCTGTCTCGGGCTCGCCCTCAATGCGCCAGAGAATGGTGACGAGCATTGCGCGGCTAACCGCGCGTTCCGGGGCGAAAAGTCCGTCCCCGACGCCGTTCATAAGGCCGTGCTCGGTAACATAGCGGATTCCTTCATAGCCCCATGTTTCGTCGGATACGTCGGAATATGTGATGGATATAAGCGGCTTTTCATCGTCGGGACTTGTCTCGTCGGGTTTGCTTCCGGGATTGTCCGAGTCGCCGCCACCGCCGCCGCCGGAACCGCCGTCACCGCCGGAACCGCCGTCACCGCCGGAACTGCCGTCACCGCCGGAACTGCCGCCGCTGCCGGAGCCGCCGCCTTCGCCAGCACCGCCGGAGCTTTCTCCGTTTTCGGGAGTCTCAGGGGTGGTGGGATTTTCCGTGCCGGAGCCGGTGTTCGAGGAGCCTCCGTTTTCAGAGCCTTCCGAAGAGCCCTCGCCGGAGGTGTTTTCGGAGCCGCCGTTTTCGCCGGAATTATTATTTTCTCCTTCGCCGTTCTCGGAGCCGTTCTCAGAACCGTTCTCGGAACCGTTCTCGGGTGTCAGAGACGCCTCCATTTCGTCGAGCGCCGTTAAAAAGGCGGGGACGTTCACATAGCCGTAGCCATACCTAACGTCGTAGCCTTCGTCGCCGAGATCTATCGAGCTCGTTTTTAACAGCTCGATGAAATCTTCCTTGCCAATATCGGGTATTGCCTGCTTTGCCATAACAGCCATAGCAGCTACGACGGGCGCTGCGAAGGAGGTGCCGTCCTTGGTTGCGGTATTGCCGTCGAGATACAGGGATACTATTCTTGTACCGGGCGCGGAAACGGTTACTGCGTCATTGAAATAGGAATAACCTTCGTCAAAGGCTGCGCCGTTCCCGGCCTGCCTGCAGGCGGAAACGGTAATTGTTGAATCATAAGCCGCGGGGTACATATAGTTTGTACTGCTCTTAGAGTGTCCGCCGGAATAATTCCCTGCGCAGGTGACGAATATAACGCCCTTTGAGACGGCGTATTCGCAGGCCTCCTTAAGAACTTCGTTCCCGCTCGTGCCGCCTATGCTGAAGATGATAACGTCGGCACCCTCATCGGCGGCTCTTTTCAGACCCGTGGCGGCTGTCGCAACGTCGGTTTTGCCGCCGTTGGAGGTTATGCAAATGGGGAGAATGGTTGCGTTCGGAACCATTCCGTCGACGCCGATTCCGTTGTTTACCTGTGCGGCGATTATACCGGCGATAAAGGTCCCGTGATAATCGTCTATCCCGTCATCGTCCGAAGAAAGAATGATGGGTGTGAGGATGTCGGCGCCCTCAAGGTCGGGGTGATCGATCATAACGCCGGAGTCAACTATTGCGATGGTTACGCCGTCTCCCATGCGATCGGCTTCGCCGGCAGCGTTTTTGTGCGCCCACGCTGCCGATGCGCCTATGCTTGTGAGATTCCAGAGCTCAGGCTCATAACCCTCGGTATAGTCCTGGAGACTGAGAGAAGCGTTTTCCTCCCAGCTTACGAGAAAACCGAGCGAGGCGAGCGCGTCACGCTCGCGAGCGGAGGGAGCATAATAATAGTCACCGACGATATTTTCGCATCCTGCGAGCGCGGCGCATTCCGCGCCGTGAGTGACGCGGATGATAAAACCCTGCGAAGAGGAAAGACCGGCTTCACCCGCGGCAAAAACCGCGGGTGAAGCTGTTATAAGCAAAACGAGACTCAGAAGCGCGGAAAAAGCACGCTTCAAGGCACTGCATCCCCATTTCCCGGAACGAATGCCGTTCCGGGAAATGAGTTTTGAATTACGTGTTATTACTTGCATAGATACTCAACTACCTT
>JAEEUX010000264.1 GCA_016290695.1 Oscillospiraceae bacterium | reverse complement strand
CTCAGTCGCCTGCGGCGACAGCTCCCCTTATCCAAGGGGAGCGAAGGGGACGGCGCGCGGCGCGGGGGGAGCGAAGGGGACGGCGTTCCCTACGGAACATTGCATAAACCATTTGGGATTGCAGAAATGGTGGGTGCTATGCCGGGGGCAAGCCCCCGGCCCACAGGTGGGGACGGCGCAAAGAAAGAGAATTTGAAGGAGACAGGAAAATGAAAAAATTCATCAAAGCATTGGCCGGGAAGGTCATGAAGAGAGCGGAGGGCGCGGGCGAGGCGGCGCAGAACGAGGCGGCGCGGAGGGACGCGGAGAAGGAGGCAAAGGCCGAGCGCGAGGCGTTTTCCATGCTTATAGGCTACAACGCGCTCGTGGCTTACGGCGTTAAGCAGCTCGGACAGGACGGAGGAATGAAATGAGCGAAGGCAGAAATACCATCACCAAAGCGTGGGAATATTACGAAAGAGGCCGCGATTACAACAATCGCCTTTCCCCGAACCTTTACCGCCTCGTGGACACGAACCTTGAGTTTTTCGCGGGGAACCAGTGGGTGAACATGCCGGACACGCCCGCGATGAACCGCCTGCCTAAGCCGGTTTTCAACATCATAAAGCGCGTGGCGAGCCTTTTCGTCGCGTCGCTTACCTCGTCCTCCGCGAGCGTTTCCTTCGAGCCGCTTTCCGGACGCGGCGGGGACGAGGCGGCGCAGTTTGCCACGGCGGAGCTGGCGAATCTGTTCGACAAGTTCAAGATGGACTACCGCATCCGCGAGGCGCTCTTCGACGGCGCGGTTTCCGGCGATTACTGCGCGCATTTTTACTGGGACGCCGAGGCGGTCCCCTTCGGCGGGCGCTTTGCCGATTACCGGGGCGAGATACGCATGGAGCTTGTGGACGGCGTGAACGTGATGTTTGCTAATCCCAACACGACGGACGTTCAGGCGCAGCCCTACGTCCTCATCATCGGGCGCGAAAGCGTGGAAAAGCTGCGGCGCGAGGCCGAGGAAAAGGGGGCTGTGCGCGCGGACATGGAAAACGCCTTCCAGGCGGGCGCGGGCGGACGCACGGAGCTTTCCGGCACGGGCGACGACGAGGGCAAGGCGCTCTACTGCTACCTCTACACGAAGCGCCGCGTGAAGGAATTTTACCGCGACGCGGAGACGGGCGAGAGGCGCGAGCGCGAGCGCGACAGCGTTTTCGTGGGCAAATACACGCGCGACGCCGTGATTTTCCCGGAGCGTGACACGGGGCTGAGCCTTTACCCCATCGCATGGGGCAACTGGGAGAAGCAGAAGAACCAGTACCACGGGCGCGCGCTCGTGACGGGCGTTATCCCGAACCAGATCTTCATAAACACGATGTTCGCGATGGTCATGCGCCATCTTCAGCTCTCCGGCTTCCCGAAGACGGTTTACAACGCGGACCTCATTTCATCGTGGTCGAACGAGGTCGGGCAGGCTATCGGCGTCCACGGCGTCGCGCCCGGGCAGGGGATGGGGCAGGTGGCGGCGAACCTAGCCCCGGCGGACATGAGCAGCCAGATTATCGCCACGATAGACAAGGCGATGGCCTACACGAAGGACTGCCTCGGCGCGACGGACGCGCAGATGGGCAACGTGAGCCCGGAGAACACCTCGGCGCTCATGGTCTTGCAGAGCTCGGCGGAAATCCCGCTGGAGAACACGCGCGCGGGGCTTTACGAATGGCTCGAGGACATTGGCGCGATACTTTTGGACATGATGGGCAATTACTATGGGCTGCGGCCCCTTGTGCGTGAGCGGGAGCTTCACAGGCCGAGGGTGGACGCGCTCGGCGAGCCCGTCATCGACGAGGAAACGGGCCTTATCGCGACGGAAAGCTTCACAAGGCGCGTGACGGAGCTTTACGACTTCTCGGTGTTCCGCGAGCTTTGGTTCTCCGTGCGCGTGAACGCGGGCGCGAGCACCTATTTCAGCGAGATCGCGATGGTTCAGACGCTGGACAACCTGCGCCGCGACGGGACGCTGAGCCTCGTGGAGTACCTTGAGCGCATCCCGGACAAGCTCATTCCGCGCAAGGCCGAGCTTATCGAGGCCGTGAAGGAGCGCGCGGAGCTTGCCCAGACCGGAGGCGGGGGCGATCTGAGCGAGGCGGGCAGGCTTTCGACGCTGCCCGCCGGGATCCAGGCGAAGTACCCGACGCTGCCGAGGACGGCGAGGAACGCGCTGCTTTCGAGGGCGCGGATGAAGGCGAGGTGAGGGACGAATGGACGAAAACGTGATGGATACGGCGGCGGAGGCCGAGCGCGAGGCCGGAGACGGCGCGGGGGCTTGCGAGATGAACGAGCTTGAGCGCGAGGACGCGGCGCTGGGCGATGAGTTTGAGCGCGGAGAGGCGGCAGTTGCCGCCGGTGCTGCGGCCGAGCGTGATTTTGAGGCGGAGGTCCGCGAGCTTGGGGAGCGTTTCCCCGAATTCTTTGAAAAGGGCGGAGTTTTGCCGCAGGAGGTCACGCAGGACTGCGTCGCCGGAAAGCGTCTTGCAGACGCTTTCGCGGAGTACAGCGCAAGACGCTCCGCCGGACAAGCGCGTATAGCGCGGCAGAACGCGGAAAGCGCGCAGCGCGCGCCCGTTGCCGGTGTCGGCGGTTCCGGCGGCGTCGGCGGCGTGGTCGATGAGTTTTTGCGCGGGCTGATGGAGGGCTGACGCGCGCTTGTGGGGGGGTATCAAGCATCGTACATTGTGCAAGTGGTGGGTGCCATGCCGGGGGCAAGCCCCCGGCCCACAGGCAAGCCCCCGGCCCACATTGCTGCCGACCATGTCCGGTAAATTCTGCAAATGGCAAATGCGGTGCATGCCCCTCATCCGTCAGCGCTTTGCGCTGACACCTTCCCCCAGGGGAAGGCAGGGCAGACCGCGCAGGGCGCGGCGGAACGTCGAGGACGACGTTCCCTACGGAATGGTGGTTTTTTAAAAACCATCAGGATAATATCCGCCGGCAAAAACCGACTGCCAATGCGAAGGCGCTTCGCGCGGACGACCCCTCAGACTCGCGCTTTGCGCGAGCCAGCTCCCCTTATCCAAGGGGAGCGAAAGGGGGCCGCGCTATGTGCGGGGGCGACCCCTCAGTCAGCTTCGCTGACAGC
>JAEEUX010000263.1 GCA_016290695.1 Oscillospiraceae bacterium | reverse complement strand
CGGGTGGAACCATGTCGGTGCATACTGTTCGTTACCCTCGACCTCTCAGTCACGGGCTTTGCCCGTGACAGCTCCCCTTATCCAAGGGGAGCGAAACGCGCCTGCGGCGCGGGGGTACCGATGAACCATATTATTGCCTGCTGCTCTTTACCCTCGACCTCTCAGTCACGGGCTTTGCCCGTGACAGCTCCCCTTATCCAAGGGGAGCAAAGGCGCTTCGCGCGGGGAGCGAAGGCGCCTGTGGCGCGGACACAAAAAATTACCCAAAGCCGAAAGGCTTTGGGTAATTTCGTATATCCGGTGTTTACGGGTGTGATGCCGGCGGCCGCGCCGAGCGGTTATTTTACCTTGACTATCCAGCCGCGCTCGTCCGGGCGCTTGCCCCACTGGATGCCGGTGAGCTCATCATAGAGGCGCTGCGTGATGGGGCCTATCTCGCCGCCGTTCACGACGACCTTTTTGCCGTTCCACGCCAGCTCTCCGATGGGCGAAACGACGGCAGCCGTTCCGGTTCCCCAGGCTTCCTCAAGCCTGCCCTCCTCGCCGGCCTTGAAAAGCTCCTCGGCGGAGAGCAGACGCTCCTCGACCTCGATGCCCCAGGAACGCATGAGCTCGATGCAGGACTTGCGCGTGATACCCGGCAGAACCGAGCCCGCGAGCTCGGGCGTGACGACCTTGCCGTCTATCTTGAACATTACGTTCATCGCGCCGACCTCTTCTATGTACTTGCGGTGGACGCCGTCGAGCCAGAGGACCTGCGAATAACCGGCCTCCTCGGCCTTCTGCCCGGCGCGGATGGAGGCCGCGTAGTTTCCGCCGCACTTGGTAAAGCCCGTGCCGCCCTTGACGGCGCGGACATCGTCGTTTTCGACGTAAATCTTAACCGGCGCGAGACCCGCCGCGTAATAGCTGCCGACGGGGCAGCAGATGATGGCGAAAATATAAGTTTTCGAGGCGTGAACGCCGAGAGCCGCGTCCGTTGCGATGATGAAGGGGCGGATATAAAGGCTCGTGCCCGGGTTATGCGGGACCCAATCGGCCTCGACCTCGACGAGCTGCTTGACAGCGGCGACGAAATCCTCCTCCGGGATCTGCGGGATGCAGAGACGCTCGGCGGAGCTGTTGAGTCTGCGCGCGTTCTCGATGGGGCGGAAAAGCTGAACCGTACCGCTTTCGGTGCGATAAGCCTTCATGCCCTCGAAAATCTCCTGCGCATAGTGGAAAACCATGCAGGACGGGTCAAGCTCAAAGGGCGCGTAGGGGACGATGCGCCCGTCATGCCAGCCCTTCCCGGCGTCGTAATTCATAATAAACATGTGGTCGGTGAAAATTTTGCCGAAACCGAGCGCGCTTTCATCGGGCTTCTGCTTGAGGGTCTTGGCCCTCGTAACGGGGTAAACTGCCATGTAAATCAATCCTTTCTCGGGCTCGGGGCGCTGCCATGCCGCGCGGCTGCCTTCACTAAGTTTAACTAAATAGCTAAATTACAGTGATTATAACATTATAACCAAATATTCGCAAGTATCCCCGTCAAAAAATATCCACCAAAATAATTGACAAAACGACAGCGCTATTTTAGACTAAGTACGGACAAACACAGAGCGCGCCGCAAGCAGGCGCTTGGTTTTTGCAGAAATGCAATATGGTTGATGATTGTAAAAATCCTGTGCCGTAGGGAACGTCGTCCTCGACGTTCCGCAAATCCGTACCGGGATTTTGCGAATGTGTTATCTTGTTAATAAGCAGACCGCGCTATGTGCGGCGGGCTGTCGAGGGCGCCAGCCCCTACAGGTTATTTTTAATTTTATCAATTATATATCATTATTATACAGTAGGAGTGCAGATAATGGAAGCTGAAAACGTATTTCACTCAGGCAAGAATTTTCACCCGATGGCCCTGGTGCCGACGGAGGGCTCGATGGAGCTGGCAAAGCTCATCGACAAGTATCTCGTCCGCTGGGCGGCGGGCGGCCCGGAGGCGCAGGACACCTTCATCATCAACTGTGAGGTTCCCCGTTTCCAGACGGGCGACGGCAAGGGTCTTATCAAGGACAGCGTCCGCGGCAAGGACCTTTATTTCATCGTCGATGTCGGCAACTACAACGTAAAGTATAAGATGTTCGGCCGCGAGAACAGCATGAGCCCGGACGACCATTATCAGGACCTCAAGCGCCTCATTCAGGCGGCCAGCGGCAAGGCCAGCCGCATGAGCGTAATCATGCCCATCCTCTACGGCGGCAGACAGCACCGCCGCGCCTACCGCGAGAGCCTTGACGCGGCCTTCGCGCTGCAGGAGCTCAGCCAGATGGGTATTTCCGATTTCATCACCTTCGACGCGCACGATCCCCGCGTCCAGAACGCCATACCCCTCGTCGGCTTCGATAATCTCATGCCGCACTATCAGGTTCTCAAGGCGATGTTCAAGCACTTCCCGGAGCTGCACCCCGGCAAGAACGATTTCATGGTCGTCAGCCCGGACGAGGGCGCGATGAACCGCAATATGTACTATTCCTCCGTCCTCGGCTGCGACCTCGGCATGTTCTATAAGCGCCGCGATTATTCCGTAATCGTCAACGGGCGCAACCCCATCGTCGCGCATGAGTACCTCGGCTCCAGCGTCGAGGGCAAGACGGTCATCGTCGTGGACGATATCATCTCCTCCGGCGATTCGATGCTCGACATCGCGCGCGAAATGCACGCCAAGAACGTGAAGAAATTCTTCGCCGTCGCCACCTATGCGCTCTTCACCAGCGGCCTTGACAAGTTCGATCAGGCGTATAAGGACGGGCTTATCGACGGCGTTTTCGGCACGAACCTCACCTTCCGCACCGACGAGCTGAAATCCCGCCCGTGGTTCTATGAGGTGGACTGCTCCAAGTACATAGCCTACATTATCGCCGCCATCAACCACGATATTTCCATCACCTCCATCCTTGACCCGAGCCAGAAGATAAAGGCCCTCATGGAGAAGTACAAATAAGCGATTTCACGTCGCTGTATTGATGCAAAAGCCGCTCCGCGCAATGCGGGGCGGCTTTTGCTCCCCTTTCAGGGGAGCTGTCACGGGCAAAGCCCGTGACTGAGAGTTCGAGCCCCGCGCGCCTTCGCTCCCCTTCCAGGGGAGCTGTCAGCGTAGC
>JAEEUX010000029.1 GCA_016290695.1 Oscillospiraceae bacterium | reverse complement strand
TAACGAGAGTGGTTTTCCCCAGCCCGGGAACATCCTCAATGAGGACGTGGCCTCCGCACACCAGAGAAAGAAGCAGGTTTTCCGTCTGTTCCTCCTTGCCCACGATCACCTTCGCGATATTTTCCTTTACGTTTTCTACCAGTTTTATGGCAGACATGCGACCACCGCCTTATCATTTTGGGTTTTGGCTATGCAGTAAGGATAGCATTTTTAAAAGGGAAATTCAAGAAAAACCGTCTGAATCGGCCTGAACCGGCCTGAACGGAGAATCATAGAGGAAATCATGCACCGGCACTACGGAAGCATAAATTTATGCGGGGTGCAAAAGTTATGCACCCCGCGATATAGTATACCATTTTATCTGTCAGTCTTCATCCTGCCTAACAGCCTCATTTTAAACTCTCTGATTTTAAGCGCGCAGCTGCTCGTGAAAATAACGCCGAGAATCAGCATGCCGAACGCTATGCCGAGGCCGAAACTGCTTATCGCTTCGTATGGTGCGATACTGCTCAGGCCAAGCATCTGGATAACAAGGAAGGCGGCAAAGCCAATCAGCCCCACAATAAAAAGCCCGTGCATCTTCCGCAGAAGTCTCGTTTTTTCTTCGCTTGAATAATCGGCGACCTGCAATACGGTTTCTTTCAATTCTTCATTCATACGCTCACTTTTCCTTTCACCTGTCAAGATTTCACGAAGCTCAACGGAATATAAATCGGATAACTCAACAAGGATGTCAACATCGGGCATATTGCTTCCGGTTTCCCATCGCGAAACAGTCCTTCTCGCGACGCCCAT
This sequence comes from Oscillospiraceae bacterium, assembly GCA_016290695.1. GTDB lineage: Bacteria > Bacillota > Clostridia > Oscillospirales > Oscillospiraceae > RGIG6375. The sequence goes on along the minus strand of JAEEUX010000029.1, from coordinate 14,805 downwards.
CCTTTCAGCAAGCTGCTCCTGCGTAATACCCTTCTCCTTGCGAAGCTCCTGAAGAAATTTTCCGATTTTTACGATGTCCATATTCCGTCGGCCTCCCTTACGCGCCAAGCATAGCGCAATTTCTCCCATATAAACAGGACATAAAGCGAGCAAACGCCGCGTTTTTGCAAATGAGACACGCCGTGTCCCGACCTTATATTGCCATTTTAAGCGGTTTCTCCCCCGCCGCGCCGTCATTTCTATAATACACACGGCAGCGGAACTTGGCAACGTCTATTTTACAATCATACCCAATCATAACTAAATTATAATTTTTAGTTAAACGGTTGACGAATTATTTTAACAATTATATAATGGTAAAAAGCACATCTTACGGATAGATAACAAAAGGGAGGATAAAAATGGCAGACAAGCTCATTCTTCAAATCAATGTCGAAATAAACGGCGCCGAGGTTTCGGCTCTGAAGGCCGGGGGCCTCGAAGTCGTCATGATCCCCTTCTCCGGCACGGCCGAGGGCGAAATATTCAACGGTGTCGTCTGCAAAGGCGGCGTTGACACGCAGCGCGTGAATCTCTCCGGCGTGCGCCATATGTCGGCGCGGTATATGCTCGACGGCGAGGACAAGGCAGGCAATAAGTGCAAGATTTTCATAGAAAACAACGGCTGGTTCGACTCTATGTCCATGCCCTTTAAAACGGTCCCGACCTTTATCACCGACAGCCCGGTGCTCGCTCCCTATCTTCACCAAAACAAATTCCGCGGTGAGGGACATCCCGCGCAAAACGGCGTATGCATAAAGCTTTTTGAAGTAGACGCCGAATAATCAATAACCGGAGGTATTTAATAAATGCAGGTCCATACTATTAAGCTCAATGAGGACGGCTCCTCGCGCCTCATAGTCACCGTCGCCAACGAAATGGGCGGCTTCTTCGGCCCCATGCGTACCCCTGCGCTCATCCACGCCTCCGCCGGCGGCTTCATGGTCTGCACAGAGACCGACACGAACAACATCGGCGGACGCCTGATCGGAAAGGGCTTCGGCGTAATATGCTCATATATGTACCCCGTCGGGGATAATTACCGCTTCCCGGACGTTGTGGTAAACCTCATGAAGGCGATAAAGCTTCTGCGTGACCGCGCGGACGAATGGGGCATAGACCCGGATAAAATCGTAATCTCCGGGCAGTCCGCGGGCGCGTTTATCTGCATGACGACGGGCAACCTATGGAACCGCCCCGACCTTATGGAAAAGGCCGGCTGCAAGGGCGAGGAAGCGAAGCCCAACGCCATGATACTCGGTTTCGGCCCCATGTACTGCGGGCAAAAGACCGATGACGGCATAGTATATGTCCCGAACGGCGACCTGGTCGGCGATCAGACGCCGCCCGCATTTTTCCATCATGCGCGGCTCGACCCGCTCGTTTCCGTATATCAGACGATAGCCATGATAGACTCCTTTGAGAAGAAAAAGCGCCCCTTCGGCTGCTTCATTTCCTCGACGGGCGGCCACGGTGAAACCGGCGGCAGCAGCCGTATGCTCGGCATGGATGGGACGCTCGGCCCCTGTATCGACGACTGGTTCGGCGCCTGCTGGAACTTCCTTCAAAACCATCTCGATCTCCCCAAAATCCCGCAGACAATGCCTCTCATGATGGCGCCGCCCCCTGACGCTTCCATGGCGCCTCCCGAGGGTGCTCCCCCGATGATGCCTATGATGACGCCGCCTCCCGGAAGCGTCCCCGTCACCCCGGCGGACATGCCACTCGGCGGAGCGAACAACATCCACATGCCGTTCAATGCGGGGTTCCACGACAAGGATTTCACGACGTATAAATAAAGATTTGTTTAAAAATCTGTGGCTCACAGGGTTTCCTGCAAGCCACTGACTATTTTATTTAATGTATTCGACTTCAATACGCTGTTCTTCGGCTTTCAGCTTCGGAAAGGCCTTTGTCTCATAGCCGAGCGCCATCGTTCCCACGCAGGTAAAGCCTTCGGGAAAGCCGAGGCGCTTCATGAGCTCGGGTTCCTCGTTAATGCCGTACATAGACATCCAAAGATAAATGCTGTCGATTCCGAGGTCAGCCGCCGCGACCATCATGTTTTGTATAACGCAGCCCGCGTTTGTAAACTCGATGCTCGGCAAAATGCTTTCCTTGGAGGCAAGAACTACAAGTGTCGGCGCTCCATACAAGGGATGAGAACCCGGGCGTTTCTTCGCGGAGGCTTCGTCTATCGCTTTCAAAAGCTCCGGGTCCTGAACGGCGTAAAGCTTCATGCTTTTGAAATCCGCTCCGCCCACGGCAGCCTGACCACCTGCGAAGAGAATGGCTTTCAGATCGTCGTCGCTTATCTGCTTGTCTGTGAAACCGCGCGAAGAATGTCTTGCTTTGATGGCGTCTAAGGTGTTCATATAATGTCCCTCCTGAGCTTTTGTTAATGGTATACATTAACAGTTTAACATGATAATAGCATTATATTCCTATTAACCCACTATGTCAATACCTCCGAATCACGCTTATGCTTCGGCGCGGCAATGCGGCGCAAGGTGCCCGGCATTCCGTCGCGCCCAAGGTGTAACGGGCGGTCTCTCAGACGGCTTCGCCATCAGCTCCCCTTATTCAAGGGGCGGAGCGAACGGCGGTAAGCAAAATAAAATACCAGCCGGAATGAAAGGAGTCTGGCTTTCATTCCGGCTGTAGAGAATTGTTAGGAGATTATCTTATCTGTTATTTTCCTTCTTGCTTTCACGTCTCGCGATGCAAAGAAGCGCAACGAGAGCAATTGCGGAGATAAGCATGAGCATTGCAAAGAGTGAGATCATAGCGGTGTCGCCAGTCTGGGGAGCATCGCCGAGGGGAACAATGTCATCCTCGAGCTCTTCTTCAACTTCGGGAGCATCCGCGAGAGGGATGAGATCCTCGTCAAGCTCTTCCTCGATCTCGGGCATATCCGCGAGAGGAATGAGGTCTTCATCGAGTTCGGTCTCCTGAGGCGCAGAATTTACGTTGGAAGCAGGATAAAATGCGGGAACGTAATTCGGAGTGCTGGGCTGAGTGTTGTTGTTTACGGGCTCCTCAGAGGCAGGCTCTTCAGCAGCAGGCTCTTCAGCAGCAGGTTCTTCGGTAGCGGGCTCTTCAGAGGCGGGCTCTTCAGAGGCGGGCTCTTCAGCAGCAGGCTCTTCAGAGGCAGGCTCTTCAGCAGCAGGCTCTTCAGAGGCAGGCTCTTCAGCAGCAGGCTCTTCGGTAGCAGGCTGCTCATCAGTGGGCTGGGGCTTAGGATCATCGTCGTCTATAACAGGAATGTCGGGAATAATATCAGTGGGAGTGCCGGGAGTCTTGGTTACGGGAACTACAAAACCGTCAACGTGAACGGCATCGTTCTGAGTCTTCATAACGTACCAGTCAACATACCAATCAGTGCCGTAGTTGCTGGCATCAAACGTTTCGTCTTTATCTTCGCTCAACTTTGCGAGGAAAGCCGCAAAGTCGCCGTTCTGGTCGACATATTCCTTAACTGCAATCTCAGCGAGGCTGAGGAAGCTCATGTTGCCGTCCTCTAACTGGCCAAGAACGTCTTCTACGAGGTTGCGCTTGGTTCTGTTGTCGACGCTATCGATCTCAACCTTGGTTTCGTTCACATTGTTGGTGTTCTCGTCAATGGGATAAACGAAGCCGTTCAAAGAGTCCTTCATAAGGCCGCAAAGCTCATCATAGTTGGTGAAGAGCATATATCTGTTTGCGGGGTTCTGGGGATAAAGGCCTGCGCCGATCTGGAAATAGTTTTTAACGGTCTTGCCGTCAAACGTACCTGCAAAGCTTCCGTCATAAGTATCGGTAATATCAATCTTTGCAACGCTGAAGGTCATGCCCTTATTGGCGCCGTTATCGACTACCTCTTCTACCTCTTCTACCTCTTCTACCTCTTCTTCCTCTTCTTCCTCTTCCTCGGCATTCTCAAGCATTCTGATTACGCCGTCAACGTGTACGGCATCTTTCTGATTCTTCATTACGTACCAGTCAATGTCCCAAGTTTTTCCGAAGTCTTCAAGGCTGAGGCCAAGCTCGTTAACATAGGCCTTGACATTTTGGGTATCTATTACAACTGCATTCTCAGCAAGGGTCTTGAGGGTATTACCGTCATAATTAAATGATTCGAGAATAGTCTCGATCATATTGTTGTTCTCAACCGTCTGGTTAGATTCATCGAGGATGGTAATGTCGAATTTGCTTTCGGTCTTAATAGTATATTCGCCTGCTGTTCTCATAGCATTAAGAACATCATCAGTAACTACAGGAATAACGAATCTGTTTTCGGTTTTATTGGTCTTAAACTTAATCTTGGTATACTGATTATAGCCAACCTTGGCATATCTGTCTTTAACGTCTTCGCCCTTATCGATGCTGAATACTATGTAACCGTCAGGCTGAACTTCGATTTCTTCCTGATTTTCCTGATCGTCGGTGGACTGAGACTCTTCTTCGGTTTCAGGCTCGGGATTCTTAATAGCCGAAGCGGTAAAAGTAACATCGCCGTTAACATAATCCATCTTAATGGTGCCTACGCCATCGGTTACGCTGTAATTGAAGGCCTTCCGATTGCCGGTGGTGGTGATATCGGAAATGCTCGCAGGAACGGAATAACCTTCATCAGCGGTCACAGTGATGATAACATTGCCGACAGTTCCCTTGCTGTTCTGAGAGCTTCTTGAGAAATTATCGGGTGTAATGCTGAGGTTGAGGTTTTCGTCGGTAATCGTTAAGGTGTACTTGTAAACATCAACGCGGAAGTCTGTCCACTTACCGTTAGACTGTCTGTCAGCAGTGATGTTGTAGGAAGCGGTTTCCGCTTCTGCAGCGCCGGCAACGAGGCTAAACTCGATCTTGCCATTGTTGAGGCTTGCTTCTACTACAGAGTTGTCATACTCGCGGATGTCTTCATACTGCATGGGGTTGTAGTGATAAGGTATTCCTTCCTTAACTACACCGGCGAAATTAGTTTTGCCGTCAAAAACTTCACCATAATAAATGTAAGCTACGTTGCTGCCGTTTTCCTCAGTGGCCAAAGCTACACTCGCCATGCCCATAGAGGAAAAACAAAAGATTGCTGCGAAAATAAGAGATAAGATTCTTCTAAATTTCTTTGCCATTACTTTGCTCTCCTAACAATTTTGGAAAGAGTAAAATATTGGCGGCTGAGCTGCCGTGGCGCTTCAAAACGCTTTAGGTCTCTGGCTTTGCGTGCCGCCCTTTCGGAACGGGTCGCCCTTTTCAATAATTTCCTTTCGTTTATTTTTCTTGAACACGCGTTTATAATAGCACGGAAAAGTTTCACTATGGTTACATTTCACAAGAAAACTAATCATTTTTTTGGGAATTCTGAAACCAATATATTCCTAATTCGACAATATATTACCAATTTCATTGTGAGAATTTACCAGCAAGAAAAAGAGGCACAAGCTCTGAAACGCCCTGTTTTAGGGCATTTCAGAGCTTGTGTGGATTTCACGGCTTTGATGCATGCCGAGATACATATATAAATATGTATTTTCACACGGTAAACGGGCAGAAAAAAATTGTATCTTATTGCTTCCCTTCTCTGTTGTTGCCGCATCCCTCGCCGCGGTTGCTTCTGCCCCCCTATCAGAGGAACCGGCAAGAAGGCGCAGACGACGAGTATGAGAGCTAAACCGCATTGGCAATTACGCCTGCCTCAGCGCCCCCACAGGCGCAAAACGTCCCCGTAACCTTGTCGGTTTACGGGGACGTTTGTTATTAACTTGTTCCGCCGAACGTTAAACTCAGTGCGGGGACTCCCGCCGCCGAATTACATCTGGAGGAAACGCATGAGCATGGTCGCAGCTTCGCCGCGGGTGGCGTTGCCGCTCGGGGCGATGGTGGTCGCCGTGCGTCCGGTGATGATTCCGGCGGCGTTAGCCCAAGCAAGCGCATCCTGAGCGTAAGCGCTGATAGTTGCGCTGTCAGCAAATGCGGCAAGGTTTCCGGCTGCAGAGGTGTCTATGCCGGCAAACTTGCAATAGCGCATGAGCATGGTGGCGAACTGCTCGCGCGTGATGTTCTCCATCGGGGCGAAGCTCGTCTCGGTCTTGCCGGTAACGATGCCGTTGGCAGCGGCCCACGCAACTGCGTCGGTGTACCACTGACCCGCCGCAACGTCGGCAAACTTCGCGGCTTCCGCGACTGCGGGAGAACCCGCGAGACGGTAGAGAACGGTTACGAGCATGGCTCTGTTAAGAGTGGAATTGGGAGCGAAAGTGGTGTCGGAGGTGCCGTTCATGAGCTCGTTGGCAACAGCGTAGTCAACTGCGTCGGCTGCCCAGTGAGCCTCGGCATCGGCAAAGCTCTTGATCTCCTTGTCGAGGATGACAAAGGTGCTGAGGTGGCCGACCTTGACGCCGACGCTGAGCTTGCCGTTTGCGCCGCGAGCGCACTTGCCCGCGAAGATCTCGCGTCTGCCGTTCTCGCTGATGACGAGCGCATGATACTTTCTGCCTTCAACGAATCCGGGCTTACCCTCAACGGAAACCTTCGCGTTGATGGTCTTGCCGTCAAAGGAGGTGATCTTTTCGTTGCCGGAGGAAACGGTGATTTCCGCGACGGCGGCGTTTTCGGTGCTGATGTCGCCGAACTTGTCGGCGATGGCTTCCTTAACGCCCGCGTCCTCGACGGACTTTTCGGCGACGGAGATTTCGACGTCGGCACCCGCCTGCTCGGTGATGGCTTCGAGGGCGTCGTTCGGGACTTCGAGGGAGGCGGTATCGGTTTCAACGACGAGGGCTGCGTCGGTACCTGCGGCGATATCGTTTACCGCGGCCTTGGGCAGCTCGACCTTGACTTCCTTCGCGTCGCCGGAGACTTCGGGGGCGATTACGATGGAGTCTGCGCCGTTAGCCTTTACGTTGTCGATGGCCTTGTTGATGTCAGCAGCCGCAACGGGAGCCTTGGCTACGCCGGAAGCGTCAGCCTTTGCTTCGGGCTTTACGGCCTCGGAAGCAGCGGGAGTGGTATCGGCAGGAGGATTGTTGTCGCCACTGCCGGAGGAACCGCCGGAGGAGCTGCCGCCGCCACTGCTGCTACTGCCGGAATTCGTATCGTCAGTAATGGGACGCACGCGCTGTCTGACGTTTACTATGCAGGTAGCATCGGCAACAGCCTTGGGATTAGCATTGTCTTTGACGACTACATAATAGGTGCCGGCCTTGTCAAAGCTCAGAGTGAATTTGCCGTCAATACTCTTTACATCAGTCGAATCAACAATATCGGGAGAGGTTCCGATATATACATCTCCAGCAAAGTCAACCTGAGTATACTTATAGTTTCTGGGGTTGAAGCTGTAATACTTGGTGATGAAGTCAACTTCTTCATTTACATAAACATCGGATATATAGGGCGCGAGATAGCTTGTCGCTAAATAGTCGCCCTTCTCTGTAACTTCACCTGCATCGTTTGTGGTGTCGGTTTTATTATACAGAGCAATATAATAGCTTTCGCCGGGCTGAACCTTATCGGTAGCGGCGACATAGCCGTTAGAACTGCCTGCGCCGAATACCCATGCGCCGTTGTTGGGTTTAAAGCCCCATACCCAGCTAAGAGCACCGTGCTGGTCTGGATCGGCATAAACATTATTTGCGGATTCGCCGGGATTGTAAGCGTACTCAGCGTCGTGCAGGGCCTTTACGGCGTCAAGAGCCGTCATGTCCTTGGTATAAGGAATCTTATACATAAGAACGCTATTGCCGTTTTTGCCTTTTACTACCACGCCCTGCGCGTTTGTTACGGTGAAGTAAACATAGTTCTTATCGAGCTTGGAATCGTAGGTGTAATTTGCGGTAACGAGGCTGTGGCGGTTGATGGAGCTGAGGTCGGTATCCCATTTATCGAAGGTGTAATTTACTCTCGCGGGGGCCTCGGGAGGCGTTACGGACTTACCGGGCTCGACATAGACCTGCTTGAGCTTGTTGTAATATACGCCGTCACGGAAGCTGACGAGGTAGGGGCCGCCTTCTTCAATGGCTTTGCCGTCCATCGTATAATAAGTGAACTTCATGTTGGCGTTATGGTTCGTGCTGCTCCAGTTATCGTCGAAGGTGACGATAACGCCCTTGCCCTGAACCCATGCGCTGCCGCCGTCGGCTCCGGAATACTCAGAGTCAGAGATGCAGCCTGCAGAGAGGTAGGTGAAATTAACAGTCGTCGTTATGTCTTCTTTAGTCTTGCTGTCTTTGTCCAACACTATCTTATCGCCGGGACGGACAACAGCATCATAGTTCTCGTCAAAGTCAGAATGATTGTGGCCCCAAAGGACTACAATGTTCTTACCCTGATCAGCATACCTGTTCAGAACATTAACGACCTTATCGGAGTTTACGCAGAAGCGGTCGCCCCAAATGTGAAGCGGGAAGTGAACGAGAACGAATATAGGCTTATCGTCCGGAGCGGTAGCGAGATAATTATCGATAGAATCAATGTCTTCTTCGCTGTAGCCGGAATTAAGCTGAGCGGATATTCCGCCTGCGCCGAGGCAATAAATAATGTACTTATCGGTTTCCATTGCCTTGCCGACGCGGTAGAAGCGGTCAATAACTTCGTTAGTGCCCTTTTCGCCGGTGCTGTAATCGGTCTCGTTCACGCCGTAATTATGCATGAAGTCGCCGCCGGCCTGCGGATACCACTCATGGTTACCGAAGGTGTAGATAACAGTTCCGATTTTTCCGTTGACAGCGTCGCGGCTTCTGTCCTGATACTGATCCATATATGCAAGGACACTCTGAACATTACCGGGAGTCTTGGAGCCGACGTTTTGCCAATAAATCTCATTGGTGGAGGAATAGGCGCTGCCCATATCTCCGCAGAAGCCCATAGCGTCAATGTAATCTATGTCGTTTTCTTCTTCGACAGCTTCAAGCCACTTTTCAAGGTTGATCTGATCATAATCAATGGCGTGATGCGTATCGGAGACGAACGCGAGTGTGTATTTTCCATTTCCATTGCTCTTGACGGCGTCGCGAGATACGGGCTTGTTATTCGTGCCGTCGGGCAGGAACTCTACGCGGTCATAGTTGCCGGGAAGGTCGATAGCATAGAGTTCAACCTGGCACGCTTCGTCAGCGGTTTGGGTCTGTCCAAACTTCTCTCCGTCAAAGGTGAGGAAGAACTTGGTATGAAGCTTGATTATTCCATTCTGATATGCAAATACTCGTCCGGTCGAGAAGGTCATAAGGCCCTGAGAACCGGCATATACGAAAACGTCGGTAACATCTTCGCCATCAGAAAGGTAGGTCTGGAAGGTGTCGTTAGGTCTTGCATACCATTTTGTGGTATTGTCTTCCGTGGTGATCGTATTGCCGCTTATAGTTACCTCTTTGGCGCAAAGGCCGGAATCATAGGAGAAGGCATAAGCCTTGCCGCTGGTGTCCTTTGCGACGACTAAGTAAAGGTCGCCCTGCTTAATGGAATCGGTCTTAGTGAAGGTGTTATACGGCGCAGCGACAGGAGCTGCGTTCGCAACGACGGAGCAGATTGCGTCATGTACATTTCTGCTATTGTCCTTGTTTTTCACTATGACGTAGAATCTGCCTTCGTTCGGGAAATTCACGAAGAAAGATCCATTGGCGGCAGTGGTAGTTACCTTCGTTGCGGAAGCAATCGTCTCACCGACGTAAACGTCAGCGTTGTCGAAGGGCTGAATAATGCCCTCTTCAGTCCAATAATTAGCAGTCATTTCAAGGGATTGACCGGTAATTATGGAATAATCCATCGGAGCAATAGCGCTTGTTAGACCGCTGCCAATATTTATATAATAACTATTACTCCCGTATACGTCTGCAGTTGAAAGCTTCTTTCCACCAAATGTATATAAAAATGAAGTTACTTCTTTTCCCCATATCCAAGTAAAGGCACCGGCTCCATTGGTGTTAACATTAGAGCCTTTTCCATTTAAAATGTTATGAAATTCATTTTCATGAACGCGGCAAAGAAGATCGCTGGCAGTTAATGCTAAAGGATCGCCGTTTTCATCAAGTGCATAAATCGGATACTCGAGTATATCATTTCCGGAACGGCCTTTGGCAACGCCGTTGTCCGTATAGATGGTGATATACACATGATCTTTGTCGAGAAACTTAGGATTCGCAAGGTTAGTCGGCGTCGTGATATCCGTCGGCGTCGATGCCGATTCTTGCGTCTGCAAGTATTGCTCTTCGGGCGCAACCGCGAGGGCTGCGTTGCCCATCAGCGAGAACAGCAGAGCGAAAACGAGCAGAAATGCCAATAGCTTGTTTTGTTTCTTCATTTCATTCCATCCTTTTATTAATTTTCTTCGCAATTTATTTGCGATTAAATTAATAATATATTTATTTTGCCGGAATTTCAATTCATTTTTGGCTGATTCGCTAATATACGATAGATGTTTTAAGTTATTATTTATTTACTATATACAATCGAGATATTAGCATGTTTTGTATCTAATTGTAACCATTTATTTCTTGTCAGTGTGTTTTCATGATGCGGTTTTTCTAATGTTTATTATGATTCATAACATGCAATTGTGATGCCGGCTTGTGTAATAACTGTCAGTATTTATGAATGGAATACTAACATGGAAAAAAGAAGAAAAGCTATTTAGTTGTGAAAGGTTTTTTGCTGGCAAACCATAGTGGTGCATACTAGTCGTTACCCTCGACCTCTCAGTCGCCTCCGGCGACAGCTCCCCTATCCAAGAGGAGCGAAATACGCTTCGCGTTGTGTTTCAAAAACTTGTAGCAGCTTGTAGATAAATACTTTGTCGGCAAACTGAAAACCGACTCTTTGTTTCCAAAGAGCCGGTTTATCATTATAATATTATACTGTCTATTCCCTGTCGGGTCCGAATTACTTGCTGTAATTAATTCTGGACTGCTTATAGAGTTCCTCGCGGAAGGCGGGAGTGAGCCAGTGAGCGGCATAGAAGTTATAGAAGCTGGGCTTGCCGGGCTGGCATACGCGGTCGGCATACTCGCGGGCGATGCGGCGCTGCTCCTCCTCAGGAAGCTTGGCGAAGGCTGCGCCGCGCTCCTCGGTGGTCTGGAGGGCCATGATGTCCTCGGGAATGTTCTGCGGGAAGGTAGCGATAAGGATCTTGTCGCCGAAATCGTCGTAGATCTTGTAGCTGTCGTTCATGAGCTGGGGAGCCCATGCATCCCAACCTGCCTTGATGTAGTTGGGAACCTGCTTGTAGTTGTTGCCGCAGGAATGGAGCTCGCAGAACTTGCCGCGAGAATGGAGATAATCGGTGACCTTGCGCATATAAGGAACGATCATCTTCTCGGCAAGAGCCGGAGCGAAGAAGGTCTCCTTCTGAGAACCCCAGTCGTCATGGATGAAGAAGGCGTCGACGTTCGGGTAAGTATCGCAGATGCGCTCGAAAATCTTGAGGTAGAGGTCAGTCAGCTTCTCGAAGAAGGCGTGAACATCCTCCTGGGAATCCTCGTCAAAGAGAGCCATTGCCGCGCCCTCGAACTCCATGAGAGCGATAAGACGCTCAAAGAAGCCGGTCTGGAACCACATCTGGTTGAAGTTTTCCTTCTTAAGGAAGGTATCGTTATTGAGCTTCGCGGAGCCTTCCCAGTCCCACTTGTCAATATCCGGCCAGACGATCTTCTCGCGCCACTCGGAAATATCGTCAAGGAAGGGCTGGCCCGGACGAACCATGGAGCCGCCGACGGTCTTGATGTACTCCCACTCTACGCCGAACATATCGGGGCCGCCGCCCTGAGTATTCGCGTCGAAGGGGGCAGCCTCGAAAACGAAGCCGCGGGCTACGTTATCGGGAATGATGCTCGGGGTGAAAATCTGGGCGTCGACTGCCTGCATCATCTGCCACCAGGGCTTCTTCTGGAAGGTGGCAACGCCGTGGTCATGCTTGTTGAGCGGATAGCTGAAGGACTTCATGGGCATTCCGCCGAAGCCGGGTACATCAACTAAATCAAGCTCTTTGGGGTCAAACTTAGGAATCATTCTGCATTTCCTCGCTTTCATATTGAAAAAATAGCGGCGGCAGAAGCCTTCGTGCTCCTTATACGTGCGGGACGGAATACAGCCCCGCCATTACGCGCTAATGCCTGCCGCGCATTAATTTTCAGTCTATCTTATTTTACACTTTGCCCCTGCCTATGTCAAGAAAATGCGCCAAGTTTCGTCATAGATACTTATAAAATTATGGTCATTTCAGTATTTCTAATTCTTTTTATGACGGAATCTTTGCGGATATTACGGGCAGATTAGGTAAATATAACAATCATAACATAATCGGCAGAGGGTTATTGACATATGCCAATAACCGTGCTATACTGTGCTTAGTAAATGGCATATGCCATAAATTCAAGTGGGCTTCGCCGGAAAGAGGGGTTGACAAATGCCTCGTCCATGCAAAAGGCGGCGCGTGTGCTCCATGCCCCGCTGCGATGGCTTCGCGCCAATAGGCGTGCGCGCCTCGGCGCACGACGCCACGGTTATGACGCTCGACGAATTTGAAACGATTCGACTCATCGACCTTGAAGGCCTGACGCAGGAGGAGTGCGCCGCGCAGATGAACGTCGCGCGGACGACGGCACAGGCCATTTATAACAGCGCGCGAAAAAAACTCGCTCAATGCCTCGTTATCGGGCGCGAGCTTCGAATAAGCGGAGGAGATTACATTCTCTGCGAAGAAAACAAACCGGGCCACAAGTGCCAGTGCTGCGGAGTATGCCGCAGGAATAACAACCATCAGGAGGACATTTTAAAATGAACATTGCAGTAACCTATGAAAACGGAGAAATATTTCAGCATTTCGGCCACACCGAGCAGTTTCGCGTTTACGAGACTGACGGCAAGAGCATTCTGAGCAAGAAGACCGTCGCAACTCTCGGCAGCGGGCACGGTGCGCTGGCGGGATTTCTCAAAAATCTCGGCGTTGAAACGCTTATCTGCGGCGGTATCGGCGGCGGCGCTCGTCAGGCGCTCGGGGAGGCCGGGATAAGGATTTTCGCAGGCTGCTCCGGCAGCGCTGACGACGCCGTTTCCGCGCTTTTGGCAGGCAAGCTCGTCTATAACCCCAACGAGCTTTGCAACCATCATGACGAGCATCACGGCGATTGCGGTGAGCACGGCTGCGGACATCATGACCATAGCTGCGGAGACCATTGCTGCTGACGCGCATTGCGGGCGATTAATAAAATTTCCGGCTTCCTCTGTAAAAATATTTACAGAGGAAGCTTTTTTCTTGCGCTCCCCGCTCAAGTTTTTACTATTTTGCACGATATAAATTATAAGTAAAAAGTACAGTTTTTTCCCATTTTATATCCAACAAGAAAGGAGCGCTGCAAAATGAAAGAAGAAAAAGTCCAAAAGAAAAAGTCAGGCGGCGCTGCGCTTTTCGTCGCGTTTTTGATTATTCTTATCATCTCCGCAGCCTTTGCGGGCGCGCTCTTTTGCTACATGGACAAGACGAAGGATGCGGACGCATTCGTTGAAGCGGGAGAGATCTACATAGGCGCGCAGTCTCATATTCACGCGCTTGGAGCGGACGGTGTCCGTTCCGGCACTTACAGCACTGAGGACAGGATAAGGTCCAATTATCCGCAGCTCGCAAAGTCCCTCGATGAACTCATCGGCGAGGAATCCACCGGCGAAATCACGTCCCTGACCGTCGATTCTTACGGGACGATTACCGCCATGGAGTACACCGCGCAAAACGGCAAGGCGCTGATTTTCGACGGCCTCGTGTGGGAAGTCGACAGGACGAAGAAGCCCGTTGAGCTGCCCGAAGAAGATGAAACGAACGTCTCAGCAGAGAAACGTTGAGGCATGCAGCCATATATAGCGAAGCCCACGGCAAGCGCGCAGCTTGCCATGGGCTTTTGTTTATTTGCTTTGTACGCTTATGACGCGGACAACGCCTTCCGTCACAGTGAATTTCACCTCAAGACCCGCGAACTCGAAGCCATACTCGCGGTCACCGTCGCTTTTATAGCGCGGGCGCGGGTCCTGTCTCAGAACACCGATGAGCCCTTCCCTGCTTTCTTCCGGCACAAGGCGAAGCAGGTTTTCCGGGAAATCCAGTTCCAGCTCAGGCATTTCAGTCGAGTCTGTGAAGCCGCCGCTCGCGTCGGCGTGGCAGTCAGTGTACGGCAGATAGGGCTTGATGTCGAATATTGGCGTGCCGTCCATGAGGTCGGCGCCGAGGACGTTCAAAACAGGGCCGAGCGCAGGGTCGAATTCGACGGACTCGAGCTTCACGCTCGACAGGCCGATCGGGTTCGGGCGAAAGGGCGAGCGCGTTGCAAAAACGCCGAGGCGCGCGTTTCCGCCCAGACGCGGCGGACGCACCGTGGGCGACCAGGTATCGCGCACTGCCTCGGAAAACTGCCACACTATCCAGATGTGGCTGAAATCCTCGATCCCGCGGACGGCCTCGCGGCTGCGGTATTCCTTTTCAAAAACTACCCGCGCGCGGAGCGATGCCACAAGGCCGCTCTGACGCGGAACGCCGAATTTGGTTTTAAAAGCGCTCTCAATGTGCGCGATTTGCTTTAAAACGAAGTCCAAAATATCACGCTCCGTCAATAATCTTTCCATGCTCTTGCTAAGTCTGGCTGCGAAGATTATAATAACATAGACTCAGGACATGAGCAAATGTTTTTAGGGCAACACCGCATAATTCCGGCGCATAGATTGCGCCGTCAGGATTTTCGTCAGATTGTTCAAAAAACGCAGGTAATACTTTGTGTATTGCCGAGTATTTTTGGACGATATGACGGAATATTC
>JAEEUX010000262.1 GCA_016290695.1 Oscillospiraceae bacterium | reverse complement strand
CAATCCGCTATCAATCAGCTTATCAGCCGGGCTCGACCCCGAGCAGACGGCGCGCCGCCTCAGGCCACGGAGCCGTATATAGTTCATCGGCCTGAAAAGCTCTGCAGAATTCGCCTCCTGCGAGGATAGCCACGCGGTCGGCAAGCGTCTGCGCCTCCGGGAAATCATGCGTAACAAATATGACCGCAAGGTCGGGCAAATAAGTCAACCACGCAAATAAAAAAGGCTGCAGCAAAAAAGCTGTAGCCTCGATTACTTATCTCAGCAGGTATGGTTTATTACCCAGTCAAGCAGGCCCTCATAGCCCATGGAACCGCTTGACATAGCACGCGCGGCTATCACGACCTCGTCGTTCGTGCATTCGAGCTTGAGGCCGTTTACCTCAAGGAACGTGAGCATCACGAACATGCCTATCTTCTCGTTGCCCTCGTTGAAGGCGTGGTTTGAGATAAGCGTATACCCGAGGCGCGCGGCTTTCTCCTCCTTCGAGCGGTAAAATTCCTTCCCTCCGAAGCCGGAAAAAGCGGCCTCAACGGCGAATTCGAGCAAATTTTCGTCGCGCAGGACGTTAGAGCCGCCCGTTTCCTCGCAGAGATACTTATGCATCATCAAAACTTTTTCTTTAGTAAGCTTAATCATCTCGTCAGCTCCAAAAAGGCAGGCTTGAATTTTTTGAGGATTCGCGCCGCGACGAAATCTATCTTCTCATCGTCGCTCATTTCGATAGGCGGCGAATTTTCTATATCGAGAAGAAGGTATTTGGGTCGGTTATTCTTGAAAATGACCGCCTGACCGTTTTTATCCGCTATTCTTGTAACCCGAGAAAAATTCTGATTAGCTTCCGTAACAGAAACGATGGTAGTGGTTTCTATGTTCAAATAACGGCACCTCTTTCCCGTGAATATCCGCATAAGCTTATAGGATAATTATAAACAATAATTGAACAAAAATCAACATTCAATTAAGCGCGCATGGAATGACCTATTTTGAAACGCTGCACAGCACTCCGAGGCTTTCGTATAAGGCGCGTATAGTTTCGACTTCTTCACCCGGCATTATCTCAAGCGCCTCAAGACTGTATTCCTCGTCGAGCGCAGCGTATTTTGCAGTTCCCATGCGGTGATACGGCATGAGCTGGAGCGCGATGTCCGGACGATTAAGGCTTCGTATGAACTCCGCCGTCGCGCGAACGTCCTCCTCCGAGCTGTTCACACCGGGGATGAGCGGTTGTCGGAAGAGCATTTTCGCTCCGCTTTCCGTAAGGAACCTCGCGTTTGCGAGGATAAGCTCATTGCTCTGTCCCGTATATTCCCGGTGCTTGGCGCCGTCCGGTATTTTAAGGTCGTAATAAAACACATCCGTAAGGGGCAGAACCTTTTCGAGCGCGGAACGCGCCACGCAGCCGCAGGTCTCAACGCAGGTTCCAATACCTTCGTCCTTGCAAAGCCGAAACAGTTCCGCGACGAAGTCCGCGTGAACAAGCGGCTCTCCGCCCGAGACCGTCACTCCCCCGCCAGAGGTATCGTAAAACATTTTGTCGCGGCGAACCTTGTCAAACACCTGCTCGACGCTCATTTCCTCTCCATAGCGCACAAGCGCACCGTAGTAACACGCCTCGACGCAAGCGCAGCATGAGGTACAGCGCGTACGGTCAATCCGCCGCACTTCGCCGGGAATTATCGCCCCCTCCGGGCATGCCTCCGCACAGTGCCCGCAACCCTTGCAGTTATTTGCCACAAAGCCGACGCGCACGCTGTCGGTAAGGTTCTCGGGGTTAGCGCACCATTTGCAGCGAAGCGGGCAGCCTTTCAAGAAAACCGTCGTTCTTATGCCCGGGCCGTCGTGTATTGAATAGCCCTGAATGTTGGAAATCAGCGCAGAAGAAGACAAGGTTCAGCACCTCTTTAGTTTACGGCAACGCTGCCTTATATTTCAAATTCGCTGCGGTAGATTACATCGTCCTGTATCCCGGCGGAAAGCTGGACAAAATACGCGCTGAAGCCGCCTATTCTTACAATAAGGTCGGAATACTTGTCGGGATGAACCTTCGCGTCCTTTAGCTGCTCGGTATCGAGGATGTTATATTGGATGTGCGAGCCGCCCGCCTTCATGTAGGCGTTCGTGTAGGCAACGAGCTTATCGATGCTCTCGGCAGAGCGCAGGAGCGAAGAATTGAACTTCTGGTTCAGAACGGCGGAACAGCAAACGTCGCTGTAGCCGGTGGCCTTAGCCGAACGCAGCACCGCCGTCGGGCCGTTCTTGTCCGCGCCGCGCATGGGACTGAGCGAGCCGTCGTTCAGCGGCTCAAGCGCAAAGCGTCCATTGGGCAGCGCCCCTGCGCCGAGGCCGCCGAAATAATGCCACGCAAGGCCCTCGCGCGAGATTATCATGTTGCGGAACGGAGCATTATTGTAAGAATATATTATCTCGGCAGAACGGTCACTGATGCGTTTCACCATCTCGTCCGCCTCGGCGATGTCGTTGCCGTACTTCGGCTGATGCAGGCACATCTGGCGTATTTCCTCGCCTCGCTTGCCCGCGAAATTACTGTCCAGCGCGTCCATAAGTTCCGACATTGTGAGCTTCTTTTCGTCGTAAACAAGCTTCTTAGTCGCAAGCAGCGAATCGGCAACGTCAATTATCGCGCGGTCTGAGATGCCGAACATTGAATGGTCGGGGTGTGCCTTCGTAAGATCCTGCCCGAGCTCCATGCTCGCCTCGATGCCGAGGATCGAGAGCAGCGGCGTCCTCGTAAACTCATGGCAAACGTCACGCGCGACGGCACCGAGCCAGAACACGCGGTAGATAAAGGCCTTATGCTGCTTGAAAAACGCTTCATACAGCTCGTCAAAGCTCGCAAAATCGCGCGGGTCACCCGTCTTGAGACCGGTCTGCTTGCCGTTGATGTCAAGTCCGTTATGCAGCGTAACGTGAAGAAGTCCAGCGAGGTTGAAGGCGGCAACGCCCTCCGCGCCGTAATGCTCCGCGCGGTTCGGCAGGCACGGATAAACGCAGCCGAGGCCGCGCCATTCCACGGCCTCCTCAAAGGGGATGCCGTAGCCGATATAGCGCTTTATCATAACCTCGTCATTCTGGAAAAGCGGGATTCCGCCGCGGGTTTCGAGGTTAGTGCGGATGGCCTTATTCATCATCCAA
>JAEEUX010000261.1 GCA_016290695.1 Oscillospiraceae bacterium | reverse complement strand
AACCGACCACTGCCCCGGTTACGCCAGCGCGGCGAAGTATATCGCCGTTTCCTGCATGGAGGTAAGCCGCGACGCCTGCGATTACGACACGGGCGCGGTCACGGTTATCGAGATAATGGGACGTCACGCGGGCTGGCTCACAGCTGCCGCCGCGCTCGCCACGGAGTTCGGCGCGGGGCCCGACCTTATCTACCTGCCCGAGACGGTTTTCGACAAGGATAAGTTCCTCGCCGCCGTGGAGAGGGTTTATAAGGAGAAGGGCTCGGTGCTCGTCGCCGTTTCCGAGGGCATACATTATGCCGACGGGAGCTTCGTTTCCGAGGCCGTTACCTCCGCGACGGACGGCTTCGGCCACGCGCAGCTCGGCGGGCTCGCGGTTCGCCTTGCGGACATGGTGAAGAAGGCGCTCGGCGTGAAGGTGCGCGGGATAGAGCTCAGCCTTCTCCAGCGCTGCGCCGCGCACTGCGCCTCGCAGACGGACATTTCCGAGGCAGTCATGGCGGGCAGAACCGCCGTCGAAGCGGCTGTTTCCGGTTCCTCGGGCTATATGGTCGCCTTCGAGTGCGAGCGCGGGGAGAAATACGTCTGCCGCGCGAAGCTCGTTCCGCTCGGCGATGTGGCAAACTACGAAAGCAAGATACCCCTTTCGTGGATAGACGCGGAAAACGCCGCCGTCACGAAGGATTTTATAAATTATCTGCTGCCGCTCGTTCAGGGCGAGCCGGAGCGCAGGCTCGAATGCTCGCTCCCGCGTTTTGCAAGGCTCAAAAAGCAGCGCGCGAAATAAAAATGCTTCAAACTACCGGGGAGTTCCGCAGGGAATTCCCCGGTTTTTCGGCGCTGCGAAAAATTTTCCCCTCTCGGGGAAATTTCCTGTTGACAAATAGGGAATTATATGCTATTTTATAGTTAGTCATAGCTAACCGATAGTGCCTTGGATCCTGAGCGCCCGCCGCTTGCGCCACAGAAGCGGCGGGCAGCGCGGTATTTCTCCGGGCTTTCTCCGGCGGCCTCCGCCTGCGCCCGTTCAGCAAAAGGACGGGCGATATGTCGGAAATGTGGTTAGGCGCAACTAACTATATACGGCCGGGACAGAGGTCTGGAAAATGCTGAGTGAAGGAGCTGAGAACACATGTCGGATGACTATTTGATTCGTCAAACCGCGCCGACGCTTGCCGGGATAAAAACAGGAAGCCTTTTTACGTGCCAGTATGAGTCCTACGAAACAGTCAAGGACGAAATACGGGCATTCAACCGCACACTTGTTAAAAAGGGCCTCCGCCTGATACCCCTCCGGCGCAGCGAGACGCGAGTCCTCCTTTACCTTTACCGCCCCTCGCGCCTGAGAAACGACCTTGCCGCGCCCTGCGCCGAGGAAATTCTCAGGCGCGAGGGATATGCGGAGCTCCGCGAGGATTACTGCCTCTGCGAAATAGGCCGCAGGCTGCGGCGTTTCGGGGATTTTCCGCATGAGATAGGGCTATTCCTCAGCTACCCGCCCGAGGATGTGAAGGGCTTTATGGAAAACCGCGGCAGCGGCTGCAAATGCGTCGGCTGCTGGAAGGTTTACGGCGACGAGGCGCGCGCGAAGCGGCTTTTCCGCAAGTATAAGCGCTGCACCGAGCGCTATTGCCGCAAGGTGGCGCAGGGGAAAAGCATAGGCGAGCTCGCCGTGGGCAGCCGAGGCGAATGACGGACAAATGAAAAAATATTATGGTTCCGGAATATTATTCTTGACAAAGAATAATATTTGAGTTATATTAGCATCAGGCAGAAACCCGGTGCATCCTGCCGCAGCAGGCGCAGGCGGAACGGCGCGCTGCGGCGCATCCTCCTAAGGCAGATGCCGAATAGCTTCGGCGTTTGCGAAAATTGCGATAAATCCCGGCGGAATGGGTTTTCGCAAAGCGTATTCTCTCCATGTTCTCCTTTTACAGTACAGAAAGACGGCAGCTTCGGGCTTGCCGTCTTTTTGTATATATGGCTTATTTGCGCCTGGCGCCATCCTCGCGCAGTATTTCGTCGCGCAGCTCAAGGTGCTGGCGTTCGAGCTCCTTCCACTGAGCGTCGAGCTGAGTGAAATCCTCATAGGCTTTGAGCATTTCGGGAGAAGAATAAGGAACGCCCCGCGCCACAAGCTCCTTTAAGCGTTCCCTCGCGCCTTCAAGGTCAAGGCCGAGACTGTAAAGCCTTGCGGCGGATTTTATAAGCAGTTCTTTTTTCGGGTTCATTGCATAACACCTCGCAGACATATTTAGGCTATGTATAGCCTAAATAGTAGCATGTATAGCCTGCTTTTGCAAGCTGAAATATTTATGCTTACAAAAGAAGGACGGTGTTTTACATGGATACGGTAACTGTCGTTAGGGAACGGATTTTGAAGCTTTGTGCGGAACGCAATATTTCCATAAATAAGCTCGCAACAATTTGTGCGCTTCCGCCGTCTTCGATAAAGAATATTCTGTACGGCAGAAGCAACGACCCCAAGATACTCACGATAAAGAAACTCTGTGATGGGCTCGATATAACGCTGGGGGAGTTCTTCTCCACGCCGGAGTTCGACGCCTTGGAGCAGGAGATAAAGTGAAGCGCATAATCCGTCGGCTTCGCGGGCAATAATACCGTGAGGTGATTATAATGGACAGCTTGGGAACCGTGTTCCGCGGCGCGATCCCGATAACGATGTTCGACAGGGGCGAAACGGAGCGCATATTCGGCGAGGTCAGGGTGGGGGAGCCGAAGCTCGTGATGAAGGGCAAGGAGCCGGAGTGCGTGCTAATGTCCCCGCAGAAGTACCTTGAGCTCATAAGCGAAATCGAGAGCCTGCGCGATACCGTCGCCGCGGTCGAAAAACCGGGCACCGCCTCGCTGATGGCCTCCCGCGAGAAAAGCGTGAACTGAGCGCATGGCGGCGCCAATAAAGCGGAATTTGCAATAAATCACGAAAAACGCAAAATTAGCTGTTGACATATCAGGACAAGTAAGATATAATACTCTTCGCGACGGACGATTAGCTCAGCTGGTATGAGCATCCGCTTGACGTGCGGAGGGTCACAGGTTCGAGTCCTGTATCGTCCACCATCATGCATGAACGAAAAAGATATCATGGCAGAAAGCCTTAGAGCCACAACGGTTCTAAGGCTTTTTTGCACCCTGTTTTTTAGTGTCG
>JAEEUX010000260.1 GCA_016290695.1 Oscillospiraceae bacterium | reverse complement strand
CGAAGCCCGCCTCGCCTGACGCGAAACCTGTTCGCATATCCGTTTCTTCTTTTAATTGAATATTAGTATAAGGCATTATCATATGCTTTCCCTTATGGCAGAGCAAATGATATAATTTGCGATAGAGCGAAATCTGAATGCCTCTGTAAGATTATGTAAAACGGGTATGCAAAAGCACCTCTCCGCCATTTGAGAGGTGCTTTTGCCATAAATACAATCATCTGCTTTCAGATTACTGCTTTACCAGCTTATAAGTTGAGTAGGTGGAATCGAGAGTTAAATTATCACCATCCAGCGTATAGGTATACTCAATGGGATCTGACCAGTTCTCCAGCGTGACGGTGACCTTTTGAGCAGCCTCATCCAATGTGTATGTGCCGTCGCTTTCAAACCCTGTTGTATCACCGGTCAGGTGAGCCTTGCCGCCGTTAAATTTCCAGGTCCAGTCGCCATTGACCTCGTCAGTCTGCTTCCATGTGCCGCTGATAGCATCAGAACTCGAATCCCCACAGGCCGCCAGCATCGTACAGCTTAGCATTGCTATAAGGAGCAGCGCTATTATCCTTTTTGTCATCTTTTTCATTGTTTTGTTCTCCTTTCTTTTTTACGGGAAAATGGATTCAGCAATTTATCTCATTACCGCGAAGCACCTTTGCGGTGATGAATTCAGTTATTGTTTCGGAAACAAAAATAGAAAGCAACCGCCCATCAGCCATTGGAAATGGTTGCTCTCCTGTAATCATATACGGGCTAACTATCGGTAGCGCCTTTATCGTTATGAATATACACCTATTCGTCAGATTTGTCAAATGCTTTTTCACCGTAAGGGCGCCATGTATCATTGTTTGCGGCGGCGAAAAACAGTGATAGCCGGTATGGGTTTATTATATTGTGCGCCATGCCCGGCGTTGCTGCCGAGGAATAAAAAGGCGGCAGACTTTTTAGCCTGCCGCCTTAGATTTTATATGAAGTTTTCGGTTCTTGAAATCAGGTCGTTCTGACAATCGAGGGAGAGCTCTACGAAGTAGGCCGAGTAGCCCGCTATCCTTACAACGAGATCGCGGTAGGCGGAGGCGTCGGCCTGCGCGGCACGCATGGTTTCGGCGGAGACGATATTGTACTGAACCTCCATGCCGCCCGCGTCGAGATACGCCTTCGTCATATCACGCAGCTTCGTGATGCCCTCGGGATTCGTGAAGGACGAGGGGTGGATGCGGATATTGAGCGCAAGGCCGTTCATGAAACGGGACTGGTCGAAGCTCAGAGCGGAGGTCAGGACGGAGGTGGGGCCGTTCTTGTCGCGGCCCTGAACGGGGGAGGCCGCGTCCGCTATCGGAACCCCGGCGACGCGCCCGTCCGGCGTCGCCCAGGTGGTGTAGCCCTGCGCGACGTGGCTCGCCGCGCCGTACATGCCGCCCTTGAATATCTTGCAGCGAGGGCCGCTGCACTCCTTGCAGATGTCGTAATACGAATCAATTACCCATTTCATCTGCTCGTCGGCGTAGGGGTCGGCGTTGCCGTAATGCGGAACCTCGTTTATTATGCGCTGCTGGAGGATTTCGTAGCCCTTCCAGTTGGCCATAACTGCGTCGTACAGCTCGCGCGTGGTGCAGAGCTTTTTATCGAAGCACATATACTTGATCGCGGTGATGGAGTCGGCAACCGTGGCGAGGCCGACGGCGGTGGAGCCGAAGGAATTGTATTTAGCGCCGCCGCAGACAACGTCCTTGCCGTTTTCCATGCAGCCCTCCATCGAAATCGAGAGGATGGGGTACTGGTCGTTATACATGAATATGTACTCGGCGAAGTTCTCGATGGTCACCTGCGCCTTGAGAACATAGCGGGCGAGCTTCAGGAAGGCTTCCTTTACCTCGTCGATGGACTTCATATCGTAGAGGAAGCCCGTGTGAATGCTGCACTGCTGCTTGTTGAAGGGGTTGCAGCCGTCGTTTATCGCCATGTCGAAGATGGTGCTGTACTGTGTATAGGCTTCGGGCGGCGTCGTGCCGTTGCCGCCGGCATAATCGTTGCCGGAGCCGGTTATTTCCTGGCAGCCGATGAGGGCGTAATCTCTCGCGTCGCGCAGGGAGAAGCCGAGCTCGCGCATAGCGCCGGGGATTATAACCTCGTCGTTCTGGAAGAGCGGCAGCCCGCCGACGAGACGGTTGACCTCTATGGCGCATTCCCAAAGCTCGTCGGGTGTGTTTTTGTTTATGCGGAGGGAAACGGTGGGGTCGTGGAGGCTGAGGCGTCCGAGCGTTTCGAGCGTCATGTAGGTGACGGGGTTCGTCGCGTCCTCGCCCGTTTCGGGGTCCACGCCGCCGACGGTGGTGTGCAGGTAGGTGTTGCCGATGCCGATGATGGGGATGAGGGGGCCGATACCGCCGTTATAGAAACTGTTAATCTTCATGAAGAAGCAGTCGGTTATCTCCTGCGCCTCGTCCATCGTTATGCGCCCGGCTTCGAGGTCGGCTTTGAGGTACGGCCATGTATACTGGTCAAAGCGTCCGAAGGAGCCAATGTCCGACATTCCGGCCATGGATATCATCATTTCGTAAAGCAGCGTCGCCTGGCAGGCCTGCCAGAAGGTCTGAACAGGGTTTTCGGAGATCCATGTGAGGTTGTCGCCCATTTTTGTGAGCTCGGCCTTGCGCGCGGCGTCCGCGCAGTCTTTGGCCTTGTCATAGCAGGTCTGGCCGTAGCGCTTGAGAAGCGCCGTCGCGCCCTCGCAGACAATCTCGACGGATTTGTAGAAAAGGTGCTTGTTTATATCGTCGCCCATGAGGTTGTTGCGGTGGGCTTCTATCCACTCGTGAGCCTCGGCGCGAATGGCGGCGTAGCCCGTGGAGAGAATCTTTTTGTAGCCGGGCGTGGAGTGACCGGTGGGCATCATGATGATGGGCATATTTTCGCCGAAGGAGCGGACGCCGAGGCGGTTGAGCTCATCGTAGCCGTCCGGCTGCCACGAGTCCACAAGGCTGTTCACCGTTCTGCCGCGCCAGTATTCGCTGACGGATTTAAGGGCCTCCATGTCCTCGGGACTCATTACGAGGCGCAGCTCGTCGGTGTCCGGGTTATGGTAGAGTCCGTCGTCGCCCATCTTCCACACGCCGCTGTCCACGAGGCCGGTATACATATCACCCGCGCCCCAGCGGGGGCTGATGACGGTTCCGCAGAAATACTTCGTGGTGTTGGCGACGA
>JAEEUX010000259.1 GCA_016290695.1 Oscillospiraceae bacterium | reverse complement strand
TTCTGCCCGCACGCTACCTTCCACCCCTCAGACGCCGCCGCTGCGCGCCGCCGCCAGCTCCCCTTATCCAAGGGGAGCGAAAAGGGGTGCCTACCGCAACCAAGGGGAGCGAAAAAAGGGTACCGACTGAGCCTTTGCTCCCCTCGTAGGGGAGCTGTCAGCGAAGCTGACTGAGAGGTCGAGGGTGGAGAGCAGCAGGTACTAACATGGTTCCGCCCGCATCCCGCGGCGCAGGCTTTAAGCAAAAATCGGAGGTGCTGTATGAGCGTCCAAAAGAAAATACCCGTTCGCCAATGCCTCGGCTGCCGGGAAGGAAAACCCAAGCGCGAGCTTATCCGCGTCGTCCGCGCACCGGACGGCTCGCTGAGCCTCGATTTCAAGGGCAAGGCCCCGGGCCGCGGGGCTTATATATGCCCGGAGCTTGCCTGCCTCAAACGCGCCCGCAAATCCGGGGCGATCGCCCGCGCGCTGGGCGTCACGATACCGGAGTCGATCTACGACGCGCTCGAAGCCGCGATGGAAAAGGGGGAGAACGATGGCGGATAATGTCCTCGGTTTCCTCGGCCTCGCTAAACGCGCGGGCGCGATAGTCACGGGCGAAGAGGCCGTGTCCGGCGCCGTTCGTTCGGGTGAAGCCAAGCTCATAATGCTGGCGCAGGACGCGGGGGCAAATGCCGTGAAATCGGCCAACCGCCTCGCGGAAAGCTGCCGCGTGACCCTCGTCACGCTCCCTTATTCAAAGGATGCGCTGGGCGATATGCTCGCAAGGCGCGTTTCGGCGCTTATGTGCGTCACCGATAAAAACTTTGCCCTCTCGCTGCTGACAAAGCTCTCGGCGGCGAATGAGGAATTCCTTCCGGCGAAGGACGCTCTGATCGAGCGCCTGAAGCCCCGCAGGGAACGCCGGAAAAACATGAAATCTAACGGCTGCGCCGCTCCTCTTCCCTCTTCGGAAGACGGCGGCAAGGTCTGATTGCCGGAGGTATGTGCATGATAAAATACAGAGTTCACGAGGTTGCGAAGGACTTCAAGCTGAAATCTTCCAAGAAGATCATGGAAATTCTTGAGAAATACGCTGAGAAGCCGAAAAACCACATGCAGGCGCTCACGGAGACTGAGCTGAACATAATCTTCGATTTCTTCACGCTGAATAATCAGGTGGACGATCTCGGAGTGTTCTTCGCGGCGGCGCCCGCTTCCGATAAAAAGGAAGCGAAGGCGAAGCCGGCGGAGTCCGAAGCGGCTTCCGCGCCGGAGAAGGCTGCGTCCGCAGCCGCCGCGCCCTCCCACGCGCCCGAAAAGCCCGCCGCGGCTTCCGCGCCGGAGCAGAAGGCGCAGTCGAAGGTCCCGCAGAAGCGCGTTATAGATACCTCGGGCGTCACGCTCAACGCCGCCAAGTACGACGAACGCCTTGATAACTTCGTCCCCGAGCGCCTCGCCAACGCGCGCCAGGGCAAGCAGAAGTTTGCCAAGCGCGGGCAGGAAAAGAAGCAGAATCTCATGGCGCAGGGCGCGAAGAAGCGCCAGGAGCAGCGCGCGCAGATGCAGAAGCTCCAGCTTGAGATAGCCAAAAAAGCGCCCACGAAGGTCACCATACCCGATATTATCAGCGTCGGCGAGCTCGCCACCCGCATGAAGAAGACGGGCAGCGAGGTCGTGCGCCAGCTCATCAAGCTCGGCACGATGGCCTCCCTTTCCGATAACATCGACTACGATACCGCCGCGCTCGTCGCGATGGAGCTCGGCTGCGTCGTGGAGCATGAGGTCGTCGTAACCATTGAGGAGCGCCTTATCGACGATACCGAGGATAGGCCCGAGGACCTCGTTCCCCGCGCGCCCGTCGTCGTCGTAATGGGCCACGTTGACCACGGCAAGACCTCCCTGCTCGACAGGATCCGCCACGCCAACGTTGCCGAGGGCGAGGCCGGCGGCATCACGCAGCATATCGGCGCCTATCAGGTCATGATAAAGGGCAAGCCCATCACCTTCCTCGATACGCCGGGCCACGAGGCCTTCACCTCCATGCGCGCCCGCGGCGCCATGGTCACGGACGTTGCCATCCTCGTCGTCGCGGCGGACGACGGCATCATGCCGCAGACGGTGGAGTCGATAAGCCATGCCCGCGCCGCCGAGATCCCCATCATCGTCGCGATAAACAAAATGGATAAGCCCGGCGCGAACCCGGAACGCATAAAGCAGCAGCTCACCGAGCACGAGCTCGTTTGGGAAGAGTGGGGCGGCGACACCGTCATCTGCGAAATTTCCGCCAAAACGGGCGCAGGCGTGGACGACCTGCTCGAAATGGTCGCCCTCTCCGCCGAAATGCGCGAGCTGAAGGCCAACCCCAACCGCCGCGCTAAGGGTACGGTAATCGAGGCGCGCCTCGATAAGGGCCGCGGCCCCATCGCCACAGTCCTCGTCCAGAACGGAACCCTCCGCTCCGGCGACGTTATCATCGCCGGTACCGCCGTCGGCCGCGTCCGCACGATGATAAGCGATAAGGGCCAGCGCATCGAGGAGGCGGGTCCCTCCGTCCCCGTCGAGATTACAGGTCTGAGCGAAACTCCCGACGCGGGCGATGTTTTCAACGCCGTTGAGGATGAGCGCATGGCCCGCGAGCTCGTCGAGCAGCGCAAGGCCGAGAAGAAGAAGCTCAGCACAGGCGGCGAGCGCAAGGTCTCGCTGGACGATCTCTTCGCCCAGATCAAGGAGGGCGAGCTCAAGGAGCTTGCCATCATCGTAAAGGCGGACGTTCAGGGCTCCGTCGAGGCCATCAAGGCGAGCCTCGAAAAGCTCTCCAACGACGAGGTCCGCGTCCGCGTCATTCACAGCGCCGTCGGCGCGATAAACGAGAGCGATATCATGCTCGCCTCCACCTCCAACGCCATAATCGTCGGCTTCAACGTCCGCCCGGACGCCGCCGCGCGTGACAGCGCCCAGCGCACCAAGGTCGATATGCGCATGTATCGCGTTATATATGACTGCATCGACGAAATCGAGGCCGCCATGAAGGGTATGCTCGCGCCGAAGTTCCGCGAGGTCGTCCTCGGCCACGCCGAGGTTCGCCAGCTCTACAAGGCCTCGAAGGTCGGCACCATCGCGGGCTGCTACGTTCAGGACGGCAAGATTTTGCGTAATTCGTCCATCCGCGTCGTGCGCGACGGCATCGTCGTCCACGAGGGCGAGCTCGCGTCCCTCAAGCGTTTCAAGGACGACGCCAAGGAGGTCGCCACCGGCTTCGAGTGCGGCCTCTCCATCGAGAAGTTCAAC
>JAEEUX010000028.1 GCA_016290695.1 Oscillospiraceae bacterium | reverse complement strand
ATGACTGCGGCTCCATGAACTGGATGAACAGCGGGCTTTTCATAAACCGCCCCAAGTTTCTCACCGAGCTCGGCGAGAACATGCAGAAATGGGGCGTAAAGCCGGAGATAGAGGCCTTCGACCCCGGCATGATAGGCAACGCCGCGTATTATCTGAAAAAGGGCGTATTGAAGGCGCCGCTTCACTTCCAGTTCTGCATGGGCTGCGCAAACGGCATCGCCGGCAGCCTCAAAAACCTCGTTTTCATGAAGGAAACGATGGATAGCCTCTGCCCCGGCTCCACATGGAGCTGCTTCGGCGTGGGTCACAGCGCGATGGAGATGCTTTACGGCGCGGTCGCCCTCGGCGGACACGTGCGCGTGGGCATGGAGGATAACGTCATGTACGCCAAGGGGCAGCTTGCGGAAAGCAACGTCCAGTTCGTAGAGCGCGCCGCGCGCGTTATCCGCGAGTTTGGCAATGAAGTCGCTTCTCCCGATGAGGCGCGCGAGATTCTCGGGCTCACGAAATGAGCTGGGGCGCGTGTTTCATGTATTATCACTGCCCGGAATGCGGCAAAAAGTTTAAATACGCTCTGGATATGCTGAGCGTATTCGGGGCCGGTTTCGGGCGCTGCCCGGAGTGCGGCGCAGAGGGCGTTCTTGAAAAGGACGGCGCACGCACCCCGGACGACAGTGATTATTTCGAGGTGGAGGAATAGACCGGAAAGGACGCTTAACTTGAAAAAATTCGATGAAATTAAGAATATTCTCATAGTCGGCGGCGGAATGATGGGGAAGAATATCGCCTTCGTAATGACGGAAAATCCCCGCCTCAATGTCGCCGTCTACGACCCGTTTCTCAAGGAAATAAAGGACGGAATGCGCGCAAATCTCCGCGAGCTTGCAGAGCACGGCGTTATTTCGGAGGCTGAGATCGAGGCGCGCCTTGCGAGGGTCGAGTTTACGGCGGATATTGATTCCGCGCTCGTTAAGGACGCCGACCTTGTTATCGAGGCCGTGTTTGAGGATATGGAAATAAAGCGCAAAACCTTCGCGCAGCTTGAAGAACGCTGCCGCGAGGACGCTTATTTCTGCACGAATTCCTCCGTTATGAGCCCCAGCGCCATAAGCGCTGAGCTTAAACATCGCGGAAGGTTCGTCGGAACGCATTTCTGGAACCCGGCGCACCTTATCCCGCTCGTCGAGGTCATTAAATCCGACGCGACAGCGGACGGAGTCGCCGAGACGGTGATGGAGCTTCTCGCAAGCGCGGGGAAAAAGCCCTGCCTCTGCAAAAAGGACGTTCCCGGCTTTATCGCAAACCGCTTGCAGCATGCCCTTTGGCGCGAAGCTATCTACATCGTCGAGCAGGGCATTGCCGACGCGGAAACCGTTGACACGGCAATAAAAAATTCCTTCGGGCTGCGCCTGCCGCAGCTTTCCGCGCTGGAAAATTCCGACATGGTGGGCACGCAGCTTACGTGGAACATCCATTCCTACGTCCTTCCCGCGCTGTGCGACAGCCACGAGCCGTCGCCGCTGCTCAAAAAGATGCTCGACGAGGGTAAACTCGGCTTCAAGTCCGGCTCCGGCTTCTATGACTGGACGCCCGAGAGCGCGGCGAAGTGTTCTTCAGACCTGAACAAATATCTCATAAAAATGCTCTACGGGAAATGAATTTCCCGGGCCATAACGCAGGACAAGGGCGCGCTGCAATAGTTTTTTGCAGCGCGCCCGATTTTTATTGCAGGGCAATGGGGTACATGATTGCAATGGCGGTAAACGGCTCATCCGTCGCCTTCCCCGGGGGAATGCAAAACAGAGGCGGCATTGTCAACTCATTCATCAGCGGCGCGGGTCCGTTTCCTCCGCGCGGCAGGTGGAATCGGCGTCATTAAAAAACTCGCAGACCTCGCAATATTCCGGCTCCTCGATAAGCGAGGTGGCGCAGCGCTCAAACCGGGCGCAAAAGCCCTCCGGCGATACTTTCGGGTACTCTTTTTCTTCCATTTTTTGTGCTCCCTTCGGCGGGCGGCTCGCAGAGGCCGCGTCAATACTGCTATGAATTGTAAAGCACAGCGCGGCATAAGTCAACAAAAAAACACGCCGCAGACTAAGCACAGCCTGCGGCGCGTAAAGTTTACATAAAGCTTATACTCTATGCTCGGCGCGAACGATGATGTCGTTTTGCATCTCGGGCGTCATGTCCACGAAATACGCGGAGAAGCCTGCGATACGGACGACGAGATTGTGGTATTTCTCGGGGTTTTCCTGCGCCTTGCGGAGCGTCGCGGCGTCAACGACGTTATACTGGATCTCCATGCCGCCCTGATCGAAGTAAGTCTTCGTCATGTCCTCAAGCTTGGTCACGCCGTCGTCCGCCTTGAGGGAGGTCGGGTGAATCTTGAGGTTCAGCGCCATGCCGTCCATGAAGTGGCCGTGCTCAAACTTCGTGGCGGAGTTGAAAACGGCGGTGGGGCCGCAAACATCGCGTCCCTGGCAGGGGCTGGAGGCGTCGGCAATCGGGTCGCCCGTCTTGCGTCCGTCCGGCGTCGCCCATGTTATCTCGCCCTGAACGACGTGGTCGGCCGCGCCGAAGGTGCCGCACTTATAGGTCTTGCAGCGGCAGGTGGAGAAGGCGCGGGTGATGTTGTAATACAGATCCATCACATAGGTCATTTCCTCGTCGGCATAGGGGTCGTTATTGCCGTAATGCGGGACCTGACTCTGCACGCGCTGGCGCAGCTCCTCGTGGCCCTCCCAGTTATCAAGGATGGCCTGCAGGAATTCCTTGCCCGTGGCAATCTTCTTATCAAAGACGATATACTTTATCGCGGTGAGGGAATCGGCCGTCGTGGCAAGGCCGGTGGCGGTTCCGCCGTAGCTGTTATACTTCGCGCCGCCCTCGGAAACGTCCTTGCCGGACTCCATGCAGCCCTCTGTGGAGATGGAGAGGTTCGGGAACGGGAACAGGCGCGGATACTCATGCTCGGTGAGGTTATTGAGGGAAGCGGACCATGTGAGCATCCACTTACATATCTTCTCGAACGCCGCGCGGACATCGTCCATGCTCTTCATATCGGAAAGATAGCCGGAGCGGACCTTTTCGGGGCACTGAGCGCCGTTTATCGGGTTAATGCCGTTATTTATCGCCATTACGAGCGCGATGGCCCAGAATATGCCGTTATGGCCCATCGCGGAGCCGTTCGGCGCGGGATAATCGTTGCCGAAGCCGGTTATCTCCTGGCAGCCGATGAAGGCGAAGTTGCGCGCGTCCTCAAGCGAGAAGCCGAGCTCCGACATGACGGCGGGGATGATTACCTCGTCGTTCTGCAGCAGAGGCAGGCCGCCGACGCGGCAGGCTGCGGCGATAGCGCAGTCCCACATTTCCTTGGGCGTATTCTTCGTAACGCGCAGGGAGATGGTCGGGTCGTGCAAATCAAGACGCGCCATAGTTTCGAGAACCATGTAGGACACGGGGTTCACCGCATCCTCGCCCGTTACGGGGTCGGTTCCGCCTATGGTCGTGTGCTGGAAGGAGTTGCCTATTCCGGCGGTCTGCGCGGTTTTGCCGAAGCCGCCGCCGTAGAAGGTGTTTATCTTGAGGAAGAAGCCGTCAACAAGCTCCTGCGCCTCGTCGAGCGTTATGCGGCCCGCGTCGAGGTCAGCCTTGAGGAACGGCCATGTATACTGGTCGAAGCGGCCCAGGCTGATAACGCCGGGGTCGTTCTCCGCCTTTAGGAAAACGTCGTACATAAGCGCCATCTGGCAGGCTTCCCAGAAGGTGCGCGGCGTCTCGGTGGCGATCCAGTCGAGGCTTTCGGCGCGGCTTTCGTACTCGGCCTTCTTCGCCGGGTCGGTTGCCTTCGCGGCGAGCTCGCGCGCAAGGTCGGCGTAGCGGCGGGTGAGGGTGATAGCGCCGTCGCAGGCAACGGTTGCGGCCTTGTAGAACATGTACTTGCCGATATCGTCGCCCATGATGTTGCCCTCATGCTCATCCAGCCAGTCCTGCGCGCGCTTGCGGATGGCGCCGTAGCCCTGCTTGATGATGTTCTGATAGCCGGGGGTAAGATGTCCTGGCGGGAGGTAGATGGGCCAGCCGCCTATTTTTCCGGAGGGATTTGCCTGCAGCGCAAAAAGCTCCTGGACGCCGTCGGGCAGCCAGTCGGGCGCGCCGAAGCCGCCCTCGATCTGCATCCTTTCCTTCGCTATCCCGCGCAGCTCTTTAAGGTCTTCGGGAGAAATAGCCATTCTCTGGTGAGAATAGAAGGGGTCGTCGTCCGGGGCGTGATGGAGGCCGTCTGCCTCGATGGGCCATGTGTTTTCAATGTCGACACTCAGCCACATTATACCGGCTCCGCCGGTGTTCGCGGCGCCCCAGCCCTTGTTGCCCATGCCGCCGAAGAAATATTCGTCTTCATGGAGGTTAAGGGGCATCCGCTCGAGAACGTAAAGCGAGATATAGGGCTTTTGCAGCATCGGCGGGTACTTTATGTACTTTTTAAGCGCCTCAAGCTGCAAACGCGCCTTCTCTGCGTCAGCGACCATGACTCTGTCACGGACAGCGTCGCGGAGCCTCGCGACACGCTCTGTATAGGGTTTGAACTTATACACAGCTTATCTCCTTTCTTTTTTCGGTAAACGCCTCGAATTATGCGGCGCAGTTCCGGCCCGCCGGCAATCCGCCGGACCGTCCCACCTCAGTCTTTCGGGCAAAGTGACCAAAACATGTAATATGTGTATGGATTTATTATAGCACATTGTTTTTAGTATGTGAAGAGATAAGCACGATAGTTTTGGGCAAGATATTCTTATATATCGCCTACCGAGGGTATTAGATTTATAGAGGCAGCTCAATCGCGGGCAAAGCGTATGTCGATTTCACCGGTGGATGTCGTTATTTCGCATCTTCCGCCGGTTATCGAGTCGGGAACGCTTATGGAGCCGGTGGAAGTTCTGGTTATGAATACCTTCTCCGAGCGGAGCGTTCCCGTAACGTCGCCCGTGGAGGTTTTCACGCGGATTTCGCCCGCGTCGCAGGAGTCGAAACTTACGTCGCCGGTGCTTCTCTCGATGCTGAAGCCATCGGAGGCGACGACGTTTTTAAGCATGATGCTGCCGGTGCTGCCGTCCGACCGGAGCTCTGAGCAGCTAAGATCCTCGAGATTCGCGCGCCCGGTGCTTACACTAACCGATACGGTGCCCTCGCAGTTTATCCCGCTCGCGCTTACTCTGCCGGTATCGACGGAAAGGCTCAGGTTCTGCGCGCTCAGCTTGCTCGCGGTGACGCTTCCCGTCGTCGCTTTGGCGCTGATGTCTCCGTTCGCGGAGGCCTCGCAGATGACGTCGCCCGTGCTCGTTTCTATGCTCACGGCGCCAAAGGAGAAATCGCCCGGGATCTCAACGTCCCCCGTACGCCCGTCTATTTTCAGGCTTTCGTACCGTTCCTCCGGGAGGTAAAGCGTCAAGCTGAGATCCTTATTGAAGGTGCCCGCCTGCTCATACCACTCTCGCTTGTCCCTGGCAATTATGCAGAGCGTAGCGTCCTCGACGTATACGTCATAACTGAGTTTATCGCGCTCCTCGCATACGGCGCTTGCCTTGCCGTCCTGCGAGAGTTTCAGGAATATATCGGTTTCCTTACCGTTTATCTCGATATTATCGAAGGTCTCGCTGATTGCGTAGACCTTTGTTTCGTATTTCTCCGCGCTAAGCCCAGTGAACCTGAAACCGGAGGCGGCGAACGCGCCAAAAAAAAATGCCAGGCCCACTACAATCAACAGCGAGGCGATTATTGTAAGACTCCTTTTCATCTGTCATTCTCCTTATTTCTGATAAATCGTGCTTTCATGCCCAGCGCAGCCTTTTTTGTGAGCTTCAGAAGCCCCTTCGCCGCCTTAATGCAGCCGAAGAACAGAAAATACGACACGCCCGCGCAGAAAAGCGCCAGTCCCAAGGCTGCGGCTGCCGCGAGGACGCTCCCCTTTGCCAGCGCGACCACCGCCGCGACGAATTCGCCGATGACGCTCGCCAAAAAAGCAAGCTCCACTGCGAAAATCGTCACAATAAGCGCCCAAACGACGACGTAGAGCGCCAAAAGCACAGCACCCGCCGCGACAAGCAGCGGAAACCACAAGGGGAAGCCCAGAACTAAGAGCACAATTTCCCACGCTCGCAGCGCGCGCTTCGATGAGACTTTTTCGAGAACGAGCTTCGTAAACGGCGTATCTGCTATTATCTGTGAGACTATTTCACCTACGGGCCCAAGCCCGGCAACGGCCTCGGCTTCACTTAGGCCCTCCTCAATGCGGTCGTCTATTATCTCGGCATAGAACGAAACACGCTCGTCTATATCGTCTCGCGGGAGCCCTGCAAGTCCGCTTCTCAGTTCAGCCAGAAATTCTTCCTTATTCATTGCCATCCTCCTTGACTACGAATTGATAGATGGAAATTACTGCCTTCCATTCGGTTTTGAATTCCTCTATCCGTCCAAGGCCCTGCCCGGTGATGTGATAGTATTTTCGCAGGCGCCCGTCATGCTCCGCAGTCCTCACCGTGAGCATTTTTGCGGCTTCGAGGCGTTTGAGTATTGTGTACAGCGTAGATTCCGAAAGCTCAACGTATGGCTTTAAATCTTTGATTATCTTGTAGCCGTAGGAATCCTCCTTGCGTATCGCGGCGAGAACACATACGTCCAGCAGTCCGCGTTTTAGTTGGTTGTCCATGCCATACCTCCTTTCGCGCAATACATCATAACGCGAAGTATATCGTGTTGTCAAGTATTTTTTGCAAACCCATAGCGAAGATTTTGAAGTAATGCTACAGTCCGGAGGATGTATAAACAAAAAACGTGGGCTTTGCGTAAAGCAAAGCCCACCTGATTCATTTCATATTAAACTATTCGTGAACACGATTATTCAAGCCGTGTAATCAGTTTACTCAGTCGCCGTTCTTGAGCTCGAATTTCGAGATGAGGTCCTTGAGCATGGTCGCCTGGGCGGAAAGCTCACCGCTCGAACCGGCGCTGTTTTCCGCGGTGAGAGCGGTCGTCTGTACGACGGTGGAAATCTGATCAATTGCAATGTTTATCTGACCGATAGCGGTCGCTTCTTCCCTGGACGCCTGTGCTATTTCCTCAAGGAGGCTTACGGCGCTCTGCGTCGCCTCCGCGCTCTCTTCAAGAGAGGCGGCGGTGTTTCCGGCGATCTTCGTACCGTTGGAAACGGAGGTGAGCGTGCTGGTGATAAGGTCCGTCGTGTCTCTGGCGGCCTCGGAGGTCTTCTCAGCGAGCTTACGGACTTCCTCGGCAACTATGGCAAAGCTCTTGCCGGCAGTACCTGCGCGGGAGGCTTCGACGGCGGCGTTGAAGGCGAGGATATTTGTCTGGAACGCAATGTCCTCGATAACGTTGATTATCTTGGAAATCTCGGAGGACTGCTTGTTTATCTGGTCCATTGCGTTCATCATTTCTTCCATCTGGCGGTTGCTGAGGCTTATCTCGTCGCCCGCACGTCTTGCACTCTCATGAGCCGTCTTCGCATTCTCGGCAGTCTTCTGGACCTGATCGTTTACCGAGTTGATGGTCGCGGAAAGCTCTTCGACGGAGTTGGCCTGAACTGTAGCACCCTGAGAAAGCTCCTGAGCGGCGCTGGCAAGGTTCTCCGCATCGCCGCGGACCTTATTGGAAGAAAGATTGAACTGTTCAAAGGTAGAGTTAAGCTTATCAAGGAGGTCGTTAAACGAGGACTTGAGCTTTGCAAACTGGCCTGTATACTCAAGCTGAAGCTCCATTGAGAGCTTACCGTCCGCAATCGCTCCGAGAGAATGAGCGACCTCGTCTATATAAGCCTGATAATTCTGGAGCTGGAGTATCGTGAGCTTAAAGGCCTCGGCAAGCTGGCCAACCTCGTCCTTTGACTGGACGTCCAGCGCAACGTCCAACTGGCCTTCCGCTATTTTCTTAGCGACACCTGTAATGTTCTCTATCGGGCGGGTAATACCCTTAGAGATTATGATGCTCAGGATAGCGATGACTATGAGCATGACGACGAGGACTATAATGCTCGCAGTAAGAGCTTTGGTAAGGCCTGAGGTATAAGTAGCGTTTACCTGAGAAATCGGCATACCGACGAAGTAAATGCCTATGATGTTGCCGTTAGGGTCGTACATCGGGGCATAACCCGTCATGTAATCGGTTCCGAGGATCTTTGCCTCGCCGAAATAAGACTGCCCTGCCATAATCGCCTTATACGCAGCGCCCGTCTGATCAAGCTCCGTACCGACGACGCGGCCGTTAGAGTCCTGAATGGTGGTGATAACTCTGATGAAGGAGCTTCCGGCTTTCTTGAAAACGGTAGCGACGACGCCCATACGATCGGAGAAGGCATCTATGTAATCAAAGTTTTCATCAATGCTGGCGCCGTTTTTATCAACGAGAGAGTTATCGCTCAAGGTAATACCGCCGTACTTATCGTCGAGATATTCTGCAAGCATGTTGTTGCAGCCGGTGAGCCTCTCTATGGAAAGGTCGTCGATAATATCCCTTGTCACGCTGAAGCTTCTGTTCAGGCAAATGACTGTAGAAACGATAGCAGTTACAACGACGAATATAAGGATGATAACGGTAAGCTTAGTTTTTAAGCTTTTCATCTTAATTCCTCCTTATTTGTTATAACAAAGGGTGAAATTATTAATTTGTCATGTAGATTATACTATAAATATCGCCTAAATGTATACATTTCTTTAGCCATTTCGATGATTTCGGAAGATAGCATATTTTTCTATGTTAATTTTGTTCGTAATACACAAAATGATACAGGCATTGCATTCGCAATGCCTGTATCAGACTATATGGTTGGAATATTAAACGTCCTAAATACCGATAGTATCCGAAGAAAGATTACATAAGGGGTTCGAGGCCGAGAACCGGGTGATTCTTCTGGGTGAGGTAATCGTAAAGCTCCGTTGCGTCCTCGGTAACGGTCTCGTCGCCGATCATGTCGGTAAAGTTGTCGATGCCGTAAAGCTCCTTCGCGGTCTTGTTGAGCTTCTCGGCAACAATGTCCTTAAGAGCCTTGGGCATCCAGACGATTCTGGCAACGCCGCCCTCAGCCTTCATGAACTTCTTGGAGGCGATGAAGTGCTTGCCGTGGCCCATGAAGCCGGGGGTCTGAACGCCGCCGCCGGTCATGGAGGCCATCTCGGAGAAGGTCATTCCGAGGGGAGTCATGGCGACGTGCTCGCGGTTTACGATGACGACGCCGTTGGAGATGGGCTCGATGCCGCAGATGCACTCGAAGCAGCCGCAGCTCGTCATCGGGTCTTCCATGATGGAGTAAAGGGTAACGTGCTCGAGAGCGCCCTGAGACAGGCTGTGTACGACCTCGTCAACATCCTCCCAGCGGCCGACATTCTCGTCGATGAGGCCGCCCTTGGTGACTATCTTACAGGGGCCGTTGTTATCGAGCTGATAAGTAGCCTTCGCGTCGAGCCAGGAAACGGCGCCGCAGAGGCCGAGACGCTCGGGAGTAACGATGCAAACGTGAGAGGGAGAGAAGGCCTGGCACATGATGCAGGAATAGAACTCATCGACGGTCTCGTCGGTGAGGCTGACAAGACGCTCGTCGCGCTTATCGTAAATTCTGTTGGCCTCGGCTCTCATTTCCTTACACTTTGCCGGGTCAGTATAGATGGTGACCTGGCACTTGTCAACGACGGACTCGAACTCGGACTTGATCTTCGCGTAGAGGACCTCGCCGAAGTGGGCGGCGCGGAAGCCGGCCTCAGCCGTTGCGTTGGAGATACGGATACGGATAAGGTCACGCTGACCGGTGTGCATAACGCCCTCGATGCAGTTGATCCAGGCGTGGAACTTTCTTTCAAAAACGGGCTCGAAGTCCGGCTGCATCTTCTTGCCGCAGACATCTACGACGAAGCCGAGGCAGATCTGGTTCTTCTCCTCGCGCACGTCGATATCGTTGCCGACGACCTCGATCTTATGGTCGGTGACCTGGGAAGCATCGATGGAACGGACGAGCTCGAAGCAGTCGTGCGTCGTGCCGTTTGCCTCAGCGAACATATCAGCCTTACGGATGATCTCGCCCTCGAAGGCGTTGGCGTAAGCGACGGGGATATCGACGTTGGTGACTCTTATCTTCAGGCCGCGGGCCTCGATGGAGGTCTCGACGAACTTATCAACGTCGGGCTGAACGATAAGGGACTTGGGAACGCGCCACATGTCGTTATCATCGTTCGTGATAACGGGGAAGCCATAGGAAATAGCGCCGCCGCCGCAGGCAACGGTGAGGTCGCTTACCGGCTCGAAGGCGTTTACGCAGGCGTTTACGCGCTCGAAGGTGTACTTTCTGATGCCGTCATAGTTGCCCGGCTCGATGCCGCCGAAGATAAGTGCGACGCGGACTGCGACGGAAATAACATGGGTTGCGTCATGTACGTCGGGGCCGACGGGGAAGATACGGACGGCGTGGCCCATGTTTACGCCGGCGCGCTCAGCCTGATGGATGATCTCGCCAACGAGGAAAACGTAAATACTCTTAGCCTGATAGGATTTGATAAGCTCGGCAGCCTTCGCGTCGGAAGGAGCGGCGCCGATGAAAAGGACGAAGCCGGGGATATCGCCGGTAACGAGGGGAACGCCGAGCTCACGGACGTCAGCGTCGCTCATATGGCCCTTGTAAGAGGTGCCCTCATAGGGGTTTACGCCGCCGATGTACTTAACGGCCTCGATGACCTCGGCCGCGCAGGCGGTCGCAACGCCGGAGGTGAAAACGTCGTGCGTTCTCTTCTGGCGGGTCATCTGCTCCTTGATCCACTTCATGGACTCCTTGAGCTCGCCGAGGGTCTGGTTCTTTCTGCCGGTCATGGAATAAAGGCACTCAAGATAATATGCTGTATCGGGATATGCGACAGGGGTGGAATCGTCATATTTTGCAGCGGCTTCCGCAAGGGCCTTTTCGGCCTTTTCATACATTTCGTCAGAACCGCTAAATACTCTTTCAATAAGTGTAGCCACCGTTATACCTCCAAAGTTTTGTCAAGTTTTTCTTTAATTTTACGAATTTCACTCACGACGGCTTCGTCATAATCATAGGGGGAGGAACCCGCGCGGTCGGCGTCCATGACGCCGGTGCTGTAATGGATGATCCCCAAAAGCTCGTCTTCCGGGATATTCTCGCGAATGAACTTTTCGTCCGCCTCGTTGCGGACCTTGTTCGCCACGGCTTCGACCTTCTTCACGCCGAGGTCGTAGGCGAGGCGCTTCACGTTTTTAAAGGTCTGTATGCTTCTCGCGCCCGGCTCTATCACGACGATGAAACGATCCATAAACGAGGTCGTCCCGCGGCCCAGATGCTCGAGCCCCGCCTCCATATCCATGATGACGACGTCGTCACGCTGGAGGACGAGATGTGAAATGAGCCTTTTTATGATAACGTGCTCCGGGCAGACGCAGCCGCCGCCCGCAACGTCGACCGTTCCGAGAACGAGCAGCTTCACGCCGTTCTTCTCCTTGGCGAACATATCGGGAATATCGTCAACCTTCGGGTTTATCTTGAAGAATTTGCCCATTCCCGTCTCGTCCGCGCCGGTGCGCTCATTGGCGAGGTTTTTCATCTTAGATATGGGCGTTATCCCGTCCAGCTCCTCGAGCGTGAAGCCGAGGGCGAGGCCGAGGTTCGCGTCCGGATCAACGTCTGCTGCGAGGACCTTGTGCCCTTCGTCGGCATAAAGTCTCGCGAGGGTGGAGGCGACTGTCGTTTTCCCGACGCCTCCCTTACCGGTTACGGCAATTTTCATTCGCTGAAGCCCTTCTTAAAAGTAAATTTCGTATGAAGCCAAAATCAGATGTTGAGAGCAGTTCTCTTGGCTTCGATGCCGTCGATCATGGCGGTCACGAGCTTGGCAGGATCCATCTCGATGATGTAGCCCGCGCCTACGAGGTCTCTGCTGCCGTCGGTGATGAGGTGCATCATCTCGTCAGAGCCCTTGACCTGGGGCTCGATGCCGAGATATGTATCGAGGCCGGAGGCAACGACGTAGTTAGCTATGGAAACAGCCTTCTGGCTCATCCACTCGGGAGCGCAGCCTACGACGGGGAGCTGGGTAACGTCGATGCCCCACTCCTTGGCAACCTGATGGACGAGGTTGAGGATACGGCTGATATCAACGCAGGAGCCCATGTGGAGCACGGGAGGAATGCCGACGAGGTCGCAGACTCTCTTGAGGCCGTCGCCGCAAAGCTCCTTGGCTTCCTTATCCATGAGGCCGGCCTTTGCGGCAGCCTGAGCGGAGCAGCCGGTGGTTACGACGATAACGTCATTCTTGAGGAGCTCCTTCATGATCTCGATGTGAGAATAGTCCGCTCTGACCTTCGGGTTATTGCAGCCGACGATACCGACAGCGCCGCGAAGAACGCCGGCCTTGATGCACTCGATAAGGGGCTTGTAGGTGCCGGGATCATCGACGAAGGAATTGGTGACGCCGTCGAGCTCCTTGATAATGGCCTCGCAGGAATAACCGACGGTGGCCTTCTCCTTGTGCTCGGGGATGAACACCTTGGAAGCGTCTCTGTTAACGAAATTGTCGATAGCCGTATTCACGATGGTGCGCGCGGCCTCCTCCGCGTTGGAGGGCTCGACAAGGATGAAATCGGAATCGGGGATCTTCGCCTTCGGAGAGGTGGAGATGAACTTCGTGTGGAAGCACTTGCTGAGCGGGCCGATAGCCGGGAATACGCACTGAACGTCAACGACTATGAGCTCGACAGCGCCGGTGAGGATGGCGTTTTCCTGCTGGAGGAAGTTGCCCGCCATGGGGATACCGTGGCGCATGGTGACCTCGTTGGAGGTGCAGCAGAGGCCGACGATATTGATGCCCTTCGCGCCGACGGACTTGGCCTTGGCGATCATCTCGGGAGTCTCCGCTATGTAGGCGACAGCCTCGGAAACGGAGGGATCGTGGCCGTGGACAACGATGTTTACCATGTCCTTGGAGAGAACGCCGAGGTTAGCCTCGGTATCAACGGGAGAGGGAGTTCCGAAGATGATGTCGGAAAACTCGGTGCCCATCATGGAGCCGCCCCAGCCATCGGCGAGGCCGACGCGCATGGACTGCTTTACGAAGGACTGAGGATCGGCCTGAAC
This sequence comes from Oscillospiraceae bacterium, assembly GCA_016290695.1. GTDB lineage: Bacteria > Bacillota > Clostridia > Oscillospirales > Oscillospiraceae > RGIG6375. Next base: position 2,996 of record JAEEUX010000028.1, on the reverse strand, counting down.
GCCCATGTGGCACATGTGCATGGACTCGGTGACCTCATGGTCGACCGCGCGGGGAGTGATGCCGACCTCTTCCCATTTCTTGCGGCGCTCCTCGGTAGCGCGGCTGATGAAGGTCTGGAAGCCGAAGGGCTTGCCGTAATCGTTAAGACCGGCGAGAGCGAGCTCGTGCGCGACGTCGTAAAGGTCGCGGCCCTCGGTCTCGATGCCGAATTCCTTGGCTACGCGGAGGCACTTCTCAGCATCCTTAACCTTGTAGATTCCGTCGGGCTTGGTCTCTGCGAGGGTGTAGCAGATCTCGCGGCCATGGTCGGAGTGAGCGGCGGTGCCGCCGGCGGTGAACTGGAGGTAGTTTCTGCCGGCAATGGTGTGAGCGGTGGCGCCGCAGATGCCCTTCGGGGACTTGGGAGTAATGCGGCAGGGGCCCATGGAACAGTTGCGGCAGCAGATACCCTTTTCGCCGAACTGGCAATGGTTCTTCTGTGCTTCGGCTCTGTCTTGCCATGTGTCGATGCAAGCTTCACAAGCCTTTTGCTTGAGGATTTGGCTATCGCTTTCCATTTCCTCTATTGTTGTGAATTGTTTCGTCATTTTTCAAACTCCTTTATTGCCTATGCTTTATACGGAGCACGGCTCCGTCTGGATTTACTTATGACGCCGCCGCGTTTCACCGGCTCGGGGCGCGGAAAAAGCTTTGACGCCGTGGCTCGCTGGGGTTCAATCTGATTATATCAATCGGAAAATGAAAATACAAATGTACTCTTTTCCGCTTGAGGCAAAAATTAAATATTTATTATAATGTATAATGATTATTTAAGGAAGCCGCTCAGAATTTTCTCTTCCGCTTCCTCCTGTGACAGGCCGAGCGTCATGAGCTTGAGGAGCTGGTCGCCCGCGATGCGGCCTATCGCCGCTTCGTGGATAAGCTGTGCGTCAACGTGATTGGCGCTTATCGCCGGGACGGAGCTTACCTTCGCCTCGCCCATGATGATGCTGTCGCACTGGACATGGCCGAAACACGGGGCGTTGCCCTCGACGACGGGCTTAAAGACCTGAACGGAGGAATCCTGCGCGACGGAACGGGAAATGACTCGCGCCTTCGCGCCCTCGCCGTTCAGGCGGATGTTCACATCGGAAAGCGCGGTCTGCGCGCCGTGGGTAAGGAGCTTTTCGGTGATAATCACCTCGCAGCCGGCCGCAGCGGTAATTTCCGTATAGCGCTTCGTGCTGTCTACCCCGCGGATCTGGGCCATATCAAGCTCGACCGTGGAGCCCTCCTCCATATAAATAATCGTCTGGGGGTTCATGATTTTTTCGCCGGTACCCTCCCCCTCGCCGTAATGCTTTTCGGCATATTTTACGCGGGCATTCTTCCCGATATGAAAGGTGTGGATACCGTCATGCTGCGAGGTGTCGCAGCCGCTGTTATGGATTCCGCAGCCGGCGACAATGAGCACGTCCGCCCCCTCGCCGACGAAGAAATCGTTGTAAACCATCTCGGTGTGGCCTGTTTTGGTGATGATGACCGGGATGTGGACGCTTTCGTTCTTCGTTTCGGGCTTGATGATAACGTCTATGCCCGATTTGTCCGTCTTGCTGACTATTTCGATGTGCTCCGTGCTGTTGCGGCCCTGAAGCTGCCCGTCCTCGCGGATATTATAGGCACCCTCGGGAACTTTATGCAGATCGGCGATCTCGCGGAGAAGATTTTTTTCTATTTCGTTCATTTGCAATCCTCCGCTTTAGCCTCCATATATGAGCAGCCGGCGTCGGCATTGTCCATAATATGGGGAAAAACCTCGTCCACAGAGCCTTTTTTCTTGATTTCCCCGTCCGCGATGATGATAAGCTCGTCCGCCAGACGGATTATACGCTCCTGATGGGAGATGATGATAATTGTGCTTTCGGATCTGCGGTGTATGCCCGCAAAGGTCTCAGTGAGCTTTGAAAAGCTCCAAAGGTCTATCCCGGCCTCAGGTTCGTCAAAGATCATAAGCGGGGCGTCGTGCGCCAGGACGCTCGCTATTTCGATGCGCTTGAGCTCGCCCCCGGAGAGAGAGGCGTCTATCTCGCGGTCAACGTATTCCTCCGCACAAAGGCCGACCTGAGTCAGAAACTTGCAGCAATCGGCGCGCTTGAGCTTCTGCGCCGAGGCTATAGAGAGCAGGTCGATGACCCGGAGGCCCTTGAAGCGCGGCGGCTGCTGGAAGCCGTAGCTCACGCCGAGCTTTGCGCGCTCGGAGACGGACTTTCCGATAAGCTCCGTGCCGTTGAACTTTATGCTGCCGGAGGTAGCCTCCGCAAGACCCATTATAAGACGCGCAAGCGTCGTCTTTCCGCCGCCGTTGGGCCCGGTTATAACGACGAAACGCCCCGATTCGATGTCAAGGTCGATGTTTTTGATTATATCATTTTGAGAATCGTTTTCATTTACTGTGTAGGACAGGTTTTTTATGCTGAGCATACAGATCCTCCAAACGGCGCTAAAAGCGCTCCTATTGCCGTACATTTTATATAATGTACCGAAAATTCCGAAAAATTACCGAGGCATTATAGAAAATTATACTATGAGCATTACTAATTAGTGTAGCACAAAAAACTATTTTTGTCGATAAAGAAAAGTAAATAGGAAAAGATTTTATACAAATGCCAAAAAAGCTTATTTATATCCCCCCCTACCGCATACTTTTAGACAAATCGGATATTAATTATGTCAACTGAACAATGTTCGGTTTTCGTTCTGAAAATCACAGCAAAGCAGCGTAATAAAGGGCAAATCAAGCCGATGGGGATAAATGGCATAATTGGAGCATGTTCAGTTTTGGTTTCGTACGGCGCCGCACGGCAGCATAAATTATTTGCTGTAAAATTCAGGCGTTTTGAAATATACGGTGCCGCCCTGTTACGTAGTACACAGCGCTGCCCCGCAACGTATCGTCCGCCCTCCCCGCTTCGCTCCTGTTCAAATTTTATCATTTGCTCTCAAGCCATATTGACAC
>JAEEUX010000258.1 GCA_016290695.1 Oscillospiraceae bacterium | reverse complement strand
TTGCTTTCCGCAAGCTGCCCCTTGGCGTACATTACGTTATCCTCCATGCCCACGCGCACGTGTCCGCCGAGTGCGACCGCGCCGTAAAGCATCTCCATCGCGCTGTGGCCCACGCCGAAGCAGCTCCATGTGGAGCCGGGGCAGAGGCTTTCCATCGTTTCCTTCATGAAAACGAGGTTCTTCATGCTGCCAGCGATGCCGTTGGCGCAGCCCATGCAGAACTGGAAGTGAAGCGGCGCCTTCAATAAGCCCTTTTTCAGATAATACGCGGCGTTACCTATCATGCCGGGGTCGAAGGCCTCGATCTCCGGCTTAACGCCCCATTTCTGCATGTTCTCGCCGAGCTCGGTGAGAAACTTGGGGCTGTTTATGAAAAGCCCGCTGTTCATCCAGTTCATGGAGCCGCAGTCATAGGACGCCATCTCCGGGCGCAGCTCTTCAAGGTGGAGCTGGCGCGTTTCGTCCGTGGCGTTCAGGTCGCCGGAGGTGGTGAGGTTCAGGATAACGTCACAATCTGGGTAGCGCTCGCGGATGAACTTCACCGTCTCGCGGAATTTCGCCGCGGACATGGTGCCGTTGCCCTCGTCGTCCCTCATATGCAGGTGCGCCACGGCGGCGCCCGCCTTCCAGCAGGCGTATACGTCGTTGGCTATCTCGCTCGGCGTCATGGGTACGTTCGGGTTATTCTCCTTCTTCGGCCATGCGCCCGTCGTCGCGACGGTTATGATAGTTTTCTTTGCCATTGCCTGCGCTCCTATTTCTTGCGGGAAAACAGCTTCTGCATGTATTCAAGGCCGGAGCTGCCGCCGTGCTCGGGCGTGCCGTAGCCGGTTCCGCCGTAATCATACTCGCGGTCGGGAACAGTCTTGTCGATAAGGTCCTCATCGATCTGCGCGACGCAGCGGGCCATGGAGCCGTCGCCCATCCACCAGCGCAGCGGGAAGCAGAAGAAATTGAACCAGGTTCCGGCGGGGATCTTGTCGAGGTCGCCGCCGAGGTTTTCTACGCCGACGATGCCGTGGCCGAGCATTTCCTTGTGGCAGGGCTCCCATGTGCCCCAGACGCCGATGTTTTCAAGGTCGCCGTAAAGCTCATCGTAAGCCTTTTGGCCGAAGATGCGGATATACTCGAATTTATCGAACTTCGCGTAGGCTTCCTCACCGAAAAGCTCCTTATACTCCTCGGTGATGGGCTTGCCCGTCGCGCCGAGAAGGTTCATGCGGGTCATGCCGTTGTTGCCCATGGCGGTATGGAGGGGGTGGTCGAGGGCCTGACTGTCCATCGCGACGCACTTTACGCCCTGCTTTACGAACCATTTACCGGCCTCGACGCCCGTTCCGGCGGCATAGTGGTAATAGGCCTTCGAGTCGTCAAAAAGGCGGTGCATACCCGTGTTGAGGCAGACGACCTTGCCCTTGAGCTGGCTGGGCTTCACGCCGCAGGCCTTGCAGGCAGCCTCGAGGTGCTTATCCGTGATAAGGCCCCAGGGCTCGATGTCTATTTTGAGGACGACAGCCTCGCCCGTGTAGGCGTCTACGGGCATCTCGTGCGTATAGCGCGCGCGGCGTCCGTCGAATTCATACTCCATAACGTGGCGGGGCGCGTCGCAATGCGTACCGGTGTGCATGGTGCAGGTGACCTTCTGGGTGAGGACGCCGCCCTTCGCCATCGTGTGCTGGTTGTCGATGACGGGCTTATCGAAATACGGCCAGCGGGGAATTTCCGCGCCGAAGGGATGAGTGAGGTCAACGAATACTTTATTTCCCATGATTTAATTTCTCCTTATATATTAAAAATATCAGCAGGTGAGATAACCGCCGGAGCAGTCGCAGTTAGCGCCGGTGATATAATTGGAAGCGTCGGAGGACAGAAACAGCGCGTAGCCCACGAAATCTGAGGGCTCGGCGAGGCGGCCTATCGGCTCGCGCTTGAGGAAATTCTGATACACGGCGGACTCGGGGTCGAACATCCACTCGGTAAGCTCGCTGCGGAAAACCGTCGGGCAGAGGGAATTTACGTTAATGGCGTACTTCGCGCTCAGCTCGCAGGCGAGAGAGGAAACCATGAGGTCTGCGCCGCCCTTGCTAGTGCAGTAGCCGGTATAGCCCGCCATGCCGCGCTTTGAGCGCTGCGAGGTGACGACGACCATCTTCCCGCCCTTGCCCTGGTCAACCATCTGCTGGGCGACGTATTTGAGCACGATGTAAACGCTCTTGCAGTCCGCGTCCATTATCTTCTGCCAGTCCTCGACGCTCTGCTCGAGGATGGGCTGCGGCTTGTTATAGCCGTGGCAGACGGCGAGGATGTTCACTTCGCCGTATTTTTCCACACAGGCCTTCACCATGAACTGGACGGCCTTCTCGTCGGCGGGGTCGGCTACGAAATAGGCGCAGTCGATGCCCTCGGCCTTGAATTCCTTCTCAAGCTCGGCGAGCTTTGCCTCGTTGCGCGCCGTCATGAAAACCTTCGCGCCCGCATAACCGTAAGCCTTCGCGAGAACGCGCCCGAGAGCGCCCGTAGCGCCCGTTACGACGGCTACCTTGTTTTCAACGGAAAACATATTCTGCACGAAGCTTTTTTCTACTTTGACCATGCTAATCTGCCTCCTTATTTATCAGGGTAATTTATGATAACCAGCATTTTTGCCGGCTTGTCCGATTCGTTTTTAAGGCCGCGCCCCTCGTTCGGCGGGAAGCTGATGGACTCCATCGGCCCCATGACGTACTTTTTGCCGTCCTTATCCGTTACGGTCATCTCGCCCTCAAGGATGAAGTACACTTTTTCGAGCGGGTTATCTTCATAGGCCCAGTCCGCGCCGCCGCCCGGCTCGAACTCCGAAATGCCTATCCAGAACTTCTCCGCGCCTGTCTCGTCCTTGCCGTGATAACGCTTGCAGGTCACGCCGAAATGTCCCGGCGGGAAATAGGGCTCCAGATCCTTGTAGCTGCGTTTGATCATGCTGACCCCTCCTTAAAATATATTATCTTTGTTATTATTATAGTTTCCCGCGGCCGTTCTCACAATTACACACTTCAAACTCATTAACTTACTGTTTGGATAGTACTTACTTCCCGGTATCTGCAAAGCTGCCCCAAAACCGTGACGTGTTTTGGGGCAGAACGCTCAGAAAAACGGAGGAAAACTTGCAGAATTGTGGAGCCTGCACAAAATTGTGAATGAATTTTTGGCAGTCTCACTCTCTCCCTTTCCGGGCGGCGTATGGTAAAATAAGCAAAAGGATCGAATGCTTTGAAAAGCGGGTTTCGAGGAGAT
>JAEEUX010000257.1 GCA_016290695.1 Oscillospiraceae bacterium | reverse complement strand
TCTATTGTCCTTATGCTTTTCTGGACAATACAGATTTTTGTCCCCGAGATACTGTTTACTGCGAGCTCGCTTACTCTTGTTGCGCTGAGCCTGTTCCTGTCTCTCGAAAATCCCTTGAAATCGCTTTTCAGCAGGGTGTACGTTGACGAAATGACGAGGGTTTATAACCGAAGCGCCTATCAGGAATTTTATTCAAAGAAATGCGAGCAGATAAGCACGTCGGATGAACTTATTCGTTTAGCCTGCGTGCAATGCGATATAAACGGACTAAAAGCCGTAAACGACGATTTTGGACATACTACGGGAGACGAACTTATTTTCCTTGCGGCGGAATGCCTTGAAAAAGGTATGCTCCATTCAAGCATGATTTTTCGGCTGGGCGGAGATGAATTCCTTGTAATCTACGAAGACGAGGGTATTGGTTTTATAGAGGAAGAAATAAAAGCCGTAAAAAGAAGCTGCTTGAAAAAGAGCGAAAGGCTTCCATACCCACTGGATATTTCAATGGGATATGCAATCTTGCGTGAAAAGGAAGATTTAATCAGCTTGATTAATCGCGCGGATAACATGATGTATAGGGATAAAGAGCAGTATTATCTATCCGAGGGGCAGGACAGGCGGCTGGAACTGAGCATGTTTGGCATTCTCCGCAACTCATACTTGACTATTCTGCGCGTAGATACGGCTGCGAACAGTTTCATTCCTGTTCAGGTATGTGAGGATGAAAAAGAGCTTCTCGAAAGCAGCCATGCCGACTATAAGCGTTATCTGGAACTCTTTATAAACAGCGGCATTATAAAAACAGACGATAAGGCAGATGTCGAAGCTTTTCTTAGTATGGACAATCTTAAAGCCGCTTCTTCGCAAAAAAAACGGTTTACAAGGCGGATTAACGGCGAATACAAGACGGTTATCGCAGAGCTCATTTATGACAAGGAAAATAACTATGTTTGCAATATTCTTATTAAGGAAATTATGCAATAGGGTTATGCATCCTTAAATTATGTAGCAGACTCATTAAAACATAAAAAATATTCCGGAAATGCAAATTGTTTCCGGCTTCGCGTTAGGATAACAAAATTATCTTGACGCGAAGCCGCTTTTATTTTATTATAACGTAGTATTCCGAACTGCGGAATAGCAGCGGTATTTGAAAGGAATGTAACCCAAATGGTTAAAGTTGTCAAATTCGGCGGCAGTTCTCTGGCAGACGCCGAACATTTCAGAATGGTAGAAAGAATTATTCTTGAAGAGCCGGAGCGCCGCTATGTTGTACCCTCCGCGCCCGGAAAGCGTTTTTCCTCCGACACAAAGGTTACGGATATGCTCTATGAGTGCTATCAGATAGCTTCTCAGGGCGATAATATAGACGCTTCGTTCGCTAAAATAGTCGATAGATACAATTCCATTATCGAAGGGCTCGGCATTGAGCTTGACCTTTCAAAGGAATTCGAGTCTATAAAGACTTCTTTCGCGCTTCACGCAGGGCGTGATTACGCGGCCAGCAGGGGAGAATATCTTAACGGACTTATTCTCGCCAAGCTCCTTGGCTTCGATTTCATCGATGCGGCAAAGGTCGTCCGTTTTGCGGAGGACGGCACATTTGACGATGAAACGACGGATAAGATCTTAAACGCGGAGCTTGACAGGCATTATCGCGCCGTTATTCCCGGTTTTTACGGCTCTATGCCGAACGGCACTATAAAGACCTTTTCCCGCGGAGGAAGCGATATAACCGGCTCCATAGTCGCAAGAGCGGCGAGAGCGACGATTTATGAAAACTGGACGGACGTTTCCGGCTACCTCATGACGGACCCGAGAATCGTCGATTCTCCCTGCGGCATCAATAACATCACCTATCATGAGATGCGCGAGCTTTCGTATATGGGCGCCGGCGTTCTGCATGAGGATTCTATTTTCCCCGTTCGTGCCGCGAAAATACCAATAAATATCCGAAATACGAACGACCCGAGCGTTAAGGGCACGATGATTGTTCCTAACGGCACAGATATTCCCGATGAAGCGCATATCATTACCGGTATTGCCGGAAGAAAAGGCTTCACCATCCTCAACATCGAGAAGGCGCATATGAACTCCGAAATCGGCTTCGGCAGACGCGTCCTTTCCGCCATAGAGAGCGAAGGCATCACCTTTGAGCATCTTCCATCAGGTATCGACACGATGAGCGTCGTTCTTTCCGGCGAGATAAGCGTGGACCAAAAGAATCGTATACTCAACAATATTTGCGCGACCTGCCTGCCGGAGTACATAGGTTTTGAGGGCGGACTCGCGCTCATAGCGGTCGTCGGACGCGGCATGGTGCATAATAAAGGAACCGCGGCAAAGGTGTTCTCCGCCGTCGCGGACGCAAACATAAACATCCGCATGATTGACCAGGGTTCGAGCGAAATCAACATTATTCTCGGTGTTGATGAGAAGGACTTTGAAACGGCGCTCCGCGCAATATATGATAAATTCGTAAAGCATTAATAAATTAAATAGCCCGAAGGACGTGGTACTGAAACCATCCTTCGGGCATTATTTTTATTGTTGTCTTATTCAGTAAAGTGAACGTGACTATGGATATGATCCTGGCAGAAACAGTGGAAGCCTACGCAGCGCGAGCAGTATCTGAACTCAAGCTCGGGGTGGTCTGCATCCGTGCGTCCGCAAACGCTGCATTTATGCGTGTAGCCGCGGCCTTCATTTTCCGCACGGGCGCGTTCGGCGGCTTTTTTCATGTTAATCACGTTGGAAGGGCGGCGACTAAAAAAGCGCGCACGAAGGAAGCCGATTCTTTCGATGATAATATCGCCGCAGAAGAAAAAGTAATTCAGAACGGCGACGACAGGGAGAAGCGCGAGAACAAAATATCCGGCGGCCAGATACTGGATTATGCCGAATGCGAAAAACGCTGCGTCAACATAAGCAAGCCATTTTATCTTTATTGGGATAATGAAGAAGAGCAGAACTCTGTTTTCAGGGTAAAGCGTAGCGAAGACAAAGAACATGGAAAGATTTATATACGTTGAATCCGCCAAAATGAGCAGGGAAGAGCGGCTTATAAGCCCCGCTATCATGCCGTAGACTACTGTGAAAAGAATTCCGGAAATATAATACAAGGTGAATTTTGCCTTGCCCCATTCACGTTCAAGACTCGTGCCGATAAAATAATAAAAATACAGCGAAATGAGCAGGAAAATCGGGCTCATATTAGTCGGGATAAAGATAAACGTGATGATGCGCCAGATTTGACCCTGCATAATCATCTGCGGGCTGAAAAGGAGATAGC
>JAEEUX010000256.1 GCA_016290695.1 Oscillospiraceae bacterium | reverse complement strand
CCCCGCGGGCGCTCCCGTTGCCATGGCAACGGATAAGTTCACCGGCGTTGCGGCGGGTCAGTGGTACACCGAAGCCGTTGCGTGGGCGGCAGCAAACGGCATCGTTACGGGCAAGACCGAGACGACCTTTGCCCCGATGGAAAACATCACGCGCGAGCAGTTCGCCACCATGCTCATGCGCTACTGCAAGTTCGCAGGACTTGACACCGCGAAAAACGCCGATCTCGGTGCGTTCACCGACAGCGCAAGCATCAGCAGCTACGCCAAAGACTCCCTCGCCTGGGCTAACGCCTCCGGCATAATCACCGGACGCACGGCGACGACAATCGCCCCCACCGGCAGCGCCACCCGCGGCGAAGCGGCAACCATGCTCATGCGCTTCATGCAGCTGTAAGCAAAGCGCAACAGCGCAAAACTCCAATAACACACAACGCGGGGCCGCAATCAAGCGGCCCCGCGAACATTATGTTCCGCAAGAACGAAACAGGTTAAACAAAAAACGTCTTTTGTCAAGCGACAAAAGACGTTTAATTGTATACAGAAAACCACCGGCAGTGCCGGTGGTTCCAAAAAGCTTTAGCTATGCATGAAAAAAGTATCCTCCTTTGCTAAAATGGAGTAGGTTCGCCAACCGCACCATAAGCAAAGGAGGAATCAAGTCTGGATGAAACTTGACACAGACAGTTTAGCACACACGAAGTGGGAATGTAAGTACCATATTGTGTTTGCCCCGAAATATCGGAGGCAAATCATCTATGGAAAGATCAAAGAAGACATCGGGAAAATGCTGCGAAAGCTGTGCGAGTACAAGGGCGTGGAAATACACGAAGCAGAAGCGTGCAAAGACCACATTCACATGCTGGTGAGCATCCCGCCCAAGCACAGTGTGTCCCAGATAATGGAATACTTGTGTTTTATGTTTATTTCTTTTTCTTCGGTGCGGGGAGCTCGTCATACATTGCTTCGACAAGCCTTTGCAGAAATTCCCTGTCTTCGACCCTGTCCACGAGCAGCATTTCCTTTGCGCCCTCATAGGGCCTTTCCTTCGCCGCGCCCGGCATCATCGCCTCGACGGAGCCTGTGGGCTTTACGAGGAAACGGTTATCGTAAACGCCGCCGATAATTTTTCCGCGGTAATAGATGATGTATTCGCCCATCATAGCGCGTGAGCTGATCTCGCTCAGCTCCGAAAGCTGCTCCAAAATGAAATCAAGGTATTCCTTGCTTGATGCCATCCTCAGCGCCCCGCTTCGGCGACGGCCTCTATCTCAACGAGCGCACCCTTGGGCAGCTTGGATACCTCGACGCAGCTTCTTGCGGGATTAGCCGGAAAGAGGGAGGCATAGACCTCGTTGAATGCGGAAAACGCGCCCATGTCTGTGATGAAGCACGTTGTTTTAACAACCTTTTCAAGTCCGCTGCCCGCCGCCTCAAGCACGGCGGCGAGGTTTTGTATGGCTTGGCGGGTCTGCTCCTCGATCGTGGAGGCTTCTATCGCGCCCGTGGCGGGGTTTATGGGGATCTGCCCGGAGGTGTAGACGAGGCCGCCGGAAACGATAGCCTGCGAGTAGGGACCAATCGCGGCAGGGGCTTTTTCGGTTTCGATGATTTTCATAAAAATTGCTCCTTATATTCAGATAAACAAGCTTGTGTCGGATTCCTCGCATGAGCCGAGGAAGGTGGAAACTCCGCCGAGCTCTACCCCGTCGATAAGCTCCTCCTTGCTTATGCCCATGATGTCCATGCTCATCTGGCAGGCAACTATGCGTACTCCGTGCGCCTTCGCGTTGTCGATGAGCTCCTCAAGCGAGCTGATGCCTTTGCTTTTCATGACGGCGCGTATCATTTTCGCGCCTGCGCCGCCCATATTCATGCGCGACAGGCCGAGCTTTTTCGTCCCACGCGGCATCATGAAGGCGAACATTTTTTCTACGAAGCCCTTGGCGGTTTTTACCTTTTCCGGCCTGCGGAGGATGTTCAGCCCCCAGAAGGTGAAGAACATCGTTACTCTGCGGCCCATTGCTGCGGCTCCATTTGCTATTATAAAGGCGGCGATGGTTTTGTCAAGGTCGCCGGAGAAGACGACGAAGGTCTTGCCGTTTTGAGTTTCCTGCGGTGCCGCCTGTTTTTTCGTCTGAGCGCGGGTAATTTCCGCGAGGATAAGGCCGCCGTCGGCGCTGAGCGCGTCAAGCCTGTTGCCTGTGCGTTCGCACCAGACCCTTATATCGGAATAAAAGGCGTCCTCCGTCGCCTCGACGCGAACCCTCGTGCCGATGGGCTTATCGCGCAGGAAGTCCGCCACTTTCACGATGGGGCCGGGGCATTTGAGACCCTTGAGGTCGAGGAATACGGGCTCGGCTGTGACGATTTCGTCGCCCACGTCCTCGCCTTCGTCCTCATCGTCCTCGTCATCATCGTCGTAGAGCAGGGGGATAAGGTCGCGGAAGGTGTTGAAGCCTCCCTTAACGTGCGCCGCGTCGTAGCCGAGGGAGACGAGCGCCGCTGCCGCCTGCTCGCTGAATATCCCGACGCGGCAAAAAAGCACGACGGGCTTATCCTTCGGGATGCTGTCCAGACGTGCGGCGAGCTGCGACGCGGGGATGTTTATCGCGCCCTTCACTCTGCCCATCAGCAGGTCGCTCGGCTCGCGCAGGTCTATGACTGTGTAATTTGAAAGCTCTGAGTCGGCGAATTCCTCCGCGCTTATCGTTTTGTATTCGCTCATTTTGTCAGCTCCTTTTGGCAAAGGTCGAAAATACCAATAAATTCTTCAATTTCTCTTTCCGTTGTCAGGTGGCTAATACTTATTCGCCACGAGGAAAGGGCGTTTTTTCTCTCTCCCGTCAGCGCGAGAACCGCCTCGGAGGGCTCGCCGTCCGAGGAACAGGCGGATTTTACCGAAACGCAGACGCCGCGCTCGGAAAGAGCCCTTTGGAAGCGCGTGGCCTTCACGCCGGAAACGCTGAGATTAAGTATGTGAGGAACGGCATCCACGGGGCTGTTGAAGCGGACGATGGGATACGCCTCCAGCGCGCGCCGAAGCGTTCCACTGAGCCATGCGACGCGCTCGTAACGCGCTTCCCACGCGTTTAAGGCAAGCTCCAGCGCCGTATCGAGCGCGGCGGCGAGGGCCAGCGTGGGCGTTCCGCCGCGGTAGGGCGACGCGCCGAGGCCACCGTGGATAAGCGGCTCGAGCTCGACACCCCCGCGCTTATAAAGAATGCCTATCCCGTTCGGACCGTAGAATTTGTGCGCCGTGAAGCTCACCGTGTCGAGACCGGCGAAGGAAAAGGGGATCTTGCCGATCGCCTGCGTCGCGTCCAC
>JAEEUX010000255.1 GCA_016290695.1 Oscillospiraceae bacterium | reverse complement strand
CCGTCGCGATACTCTGCAAGGAGGAAAAGGGCCGCACGGCGGAGTTTTTGCTCACACACCCCGTCAGCCGCGCCCGCGTCGTGAGCGAGAAGCTCGCGGCGGTACTTTTGCAGATAACGGCGATGAACCTGATAGTCCTCGCCGTCTCAGCCTGCTCGATGCTGGTAATAGGCGAAGAAATACCGTGGAAGGAAATATCGCTGCTGCATGCAGCGTATTTCATCATGCAGCTCGAGCTTGCCGGTATATGCTTCGGCGTCTCGTCCGTCCTGCGCAGGGGCGGCGTCGGCGTCGGGCTCGGCGTGGCGATAATAGCGTATTTTATGAATCTGATCGCAAATATTACGGAGTCGGCGGTGTTTTTGAAGAAGCTTACGCCCTTTGGCTATTGTGACGGCGCGGAAATAGTGAGCTCCGGCAGCCTCGACGCCGCGCCCGTCGCCGTCGGCGCCGCCCTTGCCATCGCCTGCGCCGCCGCCGCATTCGCCGTGTATACCCGCAAGGACATAAGCTGACGCGCGGTCGGCACCTTTTTCGCCCCCCTTTCAGGGGAGCTGGCGGCGGCGCGAAGCGGCGGCGTCTGAGAGGTCGAAGGTAACGCGAGGGCGGAAGTTATATGGTTGATGCAAAACCGTTGACCCCTCAGTCAGCTTCGCTGACAGCTCCCCTGAGAGGGGAGCAAAATGCGCCCCGCCTCTCACAAATACAGGCCCTTCGTTTTCGCGGTGGGCTCGAACTGGTTCTGCCCAAGATAACGCTGGGTCACGAGGACGCACTCCTCGGGGCTCTCCGTCGTGAAAGCGAGGCGGGCGCACCACAGGCCGAGGCGCGTATAATAACGGCGCTTGCCGGGAAGGAACAGCTTATCGGCGCTGTACAGCGTCGTGCGGCATTTATAGGAGCGGACGAGCGGGTAACTCGCGCGCCTGTCATACATAAGCTCCGGGCGCTGGCAGGAGCAGACGCCGGTCGCGCCCTTTATCACGCAGGCGGAGCTCGTCATAAGCGGGATGCGCCCATACAGCAGCGCCTCCACGGGGATGCACTTGACAAGGCGGCGTATCTCCTGAAAGGTCATCTCCGGCGACACGGCGGCGGAGGCAACGCGGCACTCCCGCAAAAGCTCCAGCGTCTGCGAATTATATACGTTCAGCCCGATATCGCCGCGGACGGTGAAGCCGCGCGCGAAAGCGGGCGCGATATGCCCGTAATTTGAAACGAGGACCTGGTCCACCTGAATGTCGCGCAGGGCCTCGAGCTTATCGAAAATTTCCTCGTCCTCACCCTCGTGCATAACCGGCGGCAGGACGGCGCAAACCTCCGTCCCGTTCTCCCAGAAGGCGGTAATGCTGCTCGGCGAGGCGGCAAGCTCCAGAACGGGGACATAAATTACCTTCGGGCGAAGGGCGGCGAGCGAGGGCGTGAGCTGCGCGGCGCTCGCTACGGAAATGCTTATATCGAGCGGCACGTTCTTCGCCTCCGGCGCGACAATGGCGGGGGGCGGCTCAATGCGCGGCTTCGTGTAAACGCTGCGCTTCATCTCAAGCTGGTCGAGCGCGAGACGGCGCAGGGCGATGATATCCGGGTCCGGCACGGAGATGCCCTCGTCAAGCGCGACGGCGGCGCTTTCGCAGAAAAAGGGCGAATCCCCGAGATTATTAAGCTGCGCCGTAAAGGAAGCCTGCGTAAGCTCCCGGCGCGAGCTTGTAGCGAGGGAGGGCTTATCGCCCTCGACGGTGATTTCGTTGCCAAGCTCGTCCGAAACGGCGATTTTCAGCGGCTGACCGCGGCGCGCGCAGCCGAGGAAGCGCACGGGAACGCGCGGAGCCTCCGGCCCCATGTAGGCGGCGCGGATGGGCGCGAGCTGCGGCATATTCCTGCGCAAGGGCTCCGTATACGGCGCGAAAAGGTATTCATGCTCAAATTCGCCGAAAAAGCCCTCGCCCATTCCGTCCGGCGAAAAGCACTGCCTAAGCAGCTCCAGCGTCCCCTCGTCGGGCGCTTCGCCCTTCCTGACGGCGCGGGAATAAAGCTTCGCCGTCAGCGCGGAATACTCCGGCTTTCTCGTGCGGCAAAGGACGCGCAGCGCGGTAAGGCCCGTTTCGGCAAGCTCTCCGACGCGCCCGGCAAGGCAAAGCTCCTTCATTGAAAGGACGGGGCGGCCGCCGTTTGCACCGACGGTGTACTGCCGGCGGCACTGACGCCCGCAGTCCCCCTCGCAGGAGCTGGAATGCCCCGTGAAGGCGCTGAGATGGCAGGTTCCGGGCGCGGCGGCGCAGAGCGGCCCGTGGCAGGGCAGCTCAAGCTCGATTTTCGCGTTCTCCGCGATGGCCTTGATTTCCTCAAAAGTCAGGTCCGGCGAAAGGATAACGCGGGACGCGCCGAGATGGGCGGCCAGCGCCGCCCCGCCGACGCCGTGGGTCCCCGCGGACATGGCTAAATGGAGCGGCGTTTCGGGCAACATAACGTGCAGCGCGCGCAGAAGGCCGAGGTCGCTCAGCTCGATGGCGCTCGCGCCGAGCTCCGCGCCCCGGCGGGCGAGCTCCAGCGCCGCGGAAAAGCCCCCGTCATGCACGACGGTATCGAGCGTGAGGTAAATTTTTGCGCCGCGAACGCGGCAGTATTCGGCCGCGGCGGCGAATTCGTTCTCGCTGAAATTGCGGGCGCAGCTCTCGGAATTGAAGCTGCCGAAGCCGACGTAAACTGCGTCCGCCCCGTTATGTACGGCGGCGCGCACAGCCTCCGGCGAACCGGCGGGAATAACGACCTCAAGCATTATCGGCAGCTCCTTTCGTTGTGATTTTTCTGCGGTTCGGCGCTGTTGCGCGCCGGGATTATGTAAACTCTGCCATCATTTACGCACGGGCGCAGTGCCGCTCCTGCGGGCAAATTTCACGCCGCCTCCGCGCGTCCTTTTGGCAGAAAAGAGAAAGTGATTTACATTATTGTAGTATACCATAATTCCCCGGGGAATAAAAGGACTAAATGCGCCGCGGGGAAAATAATTTTTTAATAACCTCGCGCCGAAAAGCGGACGCCGGGCGAAAAGAAAGCAAAGCGCCCTTTCGCTCCCCTTTAACTTCGCTCCCCTTTAACTTCGCTCCCCTTGGATAAGGGGAGCTGTCACGGGCAAAGCCCGTGACTGAGAGGTCGAGGGTAGAGATTTGTATGCACTGATTTGGTTCCGCGCGCCGCACCTTCGCTCCCCTTTCAGGGGAGCTGTCAGCGAAGCTGACTGAGAGGTAACCGGTTTTGCATCAACCATAATGGTTCCCCCCTCACGTTCCCTTCCACCCCTCAGACGCCGCCGCTGCGCGCCGCCGCCAGCTCCCCTTATCCAAGGGGAGCAAAAGCAGACCGCGCGGCTGCGCGGCATACGACGCTAAT
>JAEEUX010000027.1 GCA_016290695.1 Oscillospiraceae bacterium | reverse complement strand
TGTCGTTCTACGAAAATCATAACCACCGGCCGTGCCGGTGGTTTTCTGTATGCAAAAAAAGGGCCACCGCAAAATTTGCGGCAGCCCTGTTGATATTCCACTTGTTTTCCGTTTATTCAGACAAAAATACGTTAAAGATAAGCTTGGAAATCTCCGCTCTCGTCAAAGTTTTCGTCGGGTTAAAAGTACGGTTCTCGTCAACGCCGGAGGTTACGCCGTAATTATAGGCGCAAAGAACATCTTCCGCGTATTCGGGGCTGATGCTGTCATGGTCGGGGATATCCTCAAGAGTGAAGGAATTCACCGGAGCGCCGGTGTTTACGAGCTTCGCCATGGAAGCGATTGCCGCCTCGCGCGTAATCTCCGCATCGTAGTTAGCCGGAATTATCTCACCGAGGTCCTTCACAAAACCGTGCTCAAGCGCGTTTTCGACGGCGCCGTATGCCCAGTAATTATTCTCGGCGGCATCGTTCTCCCAGCCAAGCATATTGCTGAGGATGGTACAGAACTGAGCGTAAGTGAGCTTTCCGTTGGGCTCGAATCTGCCGTTGCCCATGCCGCGCATAACGCCCCTGTCACAAACGGCCGTAACGGCCTCATAGAACCAATCGCCGCTCTTAACGTCGGTAAAAGCAGGTTCTGCTTTCGGCGAAGTATCTTCTGCCTTTTCATCCTTAACTTCTTTTTTATCGGCGTTATCCTCGCTCTTTTCAGGGGCGGCCTCACCGCTGAAATCCTTGCTGGAAGTAGTGAAGACCAAATCGCCATCATCGAAACCGGCCTTCACTATATCAATCGTCAGATGATTGCCGGATATAGAGATTCCCTCTTTGCTGCCCGAAACTTGACGGACCCTTGAGGGCAGATCGAGCTCCATGAGAATGGTCATCATTTCCATGAGCTCCTTAATCTCCTCCTCGTCGAGATCAAGCTCGTTTTCCGCGCCGATGCTCTCAGCGCCGGCAGAAGCATTTGCCGCCTTCTGGGAGAAAACCAGCGTAAAGGAGCCGTCGGCGTTCTTGGTTATCTGCATTACGCCGTTGGCAATATCTTCAATTTCCTTCTTTTGCTCGGAGTCAAGCTCGTCAAAGGCATCGGTTGAATTAATGAGGCCTTCAAGTTCTTCAAGGCTGGAGAATTCCTTATCGATCACCTTGCCGTAATATGTGTGTCCGTTATATGTGAATTTATCAACATCGGGGTTTTCTTCAAAGCTCTTTATGGCCTCCGCCGCGTTTTCCTCGGCAAGCTCGGTAATTACGAGTTCATCATAGCCCACTCTCAGCAACAATGAGCCGCTTCCGTCGGCATTAATGTTTACCTCGACGATTTCGCTGATACAGCCGGAAAACAAAAGTGCAAGCATCGCGACGATGGTTATAAGCGCCAATATTTTCTTTTTCATAAGCCTTTTCCTCTCAATGTTATAAGTCGGAACCGCCCCGGCCTTTTGAATTTGCGTTAATGGGCCTGATTCCTTCTACGAATAATAATTCACGATATAATATGGCTGTGTGCCGTCTCCGACGGTACGGTCCAGGATTTTAGCGCCTCGCTGCATAAAATATCCGAATGTGGTTATTTTATCACAAGCTCGGGAAATAGTATATATTTTTTTGCAAATTTACGGAAAATTTCTGCGATTTTGAGCAAACCAAGCCGTCGTTTCAGCCATTCAGACGATTAAATGACCTCTCGCTCCGCCCATTCTTGGTTCATCTCTGTAAGATGGCGCTGCCAGTTCCACGCGTCGCGGCATATATCCTCCACCGTAAACTCGGGCTGCCAATCAAGCACGCCGATAGAACGCACGGACTCGGAAATGCATTCCGCAGCCTCGCCCTCACGCTTCGGCGCAACGACACATGGTATCTCCACGCCCGTCGTCCTTTCAAAGATGCTGAGCATCTCAAGAACGCTCGTCCCCTTACCCGTACCGAGGTTCACCGCAAGGCAGCCCTCATGCGTCTGCGCGTACTCCGCCGCGCTCATGCAGGCGCGTGCTATGTCCATAACGTGGACGTAATCTCTCACACCCGTTCCGTCCGGCGTGGGATAATCGTCTCCCCAAATATGAAAAACCTGCAATTCGCCGCTGGCTGTGCGCGTCAACTGCGGAAGAAGATTCGTCGGCGCCTGGCGCGGCAATTCGCCGATAATCCCGCTCGGATGCGCGCCTGCTACATTGAAGCAGCGCAGAATAACGGCGGAAATCCCGCGGGAACGCGCCGCGTCCTCAATAAGGCGCTCCGCTGTAATAACCGCCCTTCCATAAGGGCTCGCCGCGTCGGTAATAGGTTCAAGCTCAGAGTAGGGAACCGCCGCGCTGGGACCGTATACGGCGGCGGAGGAGCAATACACGAAGCTTTTGCAGGAATGCTTATCCATCGCCTCGAGAACGGAAAGCACACTGTCTAAATTATTGCGGCAGCAGCGCATGGGTGAACGGAATGAATCGCTTATCGACCTCGTTCCCACAAAATGAATTACACAGTCGATATTGTTCTCGCCGAAAACCTTATCAAGACTTTCCATGTCGCAGACATTAATTTCGTACGAGGCGGGAAGCTTGCCGGTTATCCGCCATATTCTCATCGGAATGGAGCGGGAGCTGTTTTTGAAATCATCGGCGAGGATAACGTCGCACCCCGCCGCCATCATCTCAACTGCGGCGTGCGAGCCGATATATCCGCAGCCCCCTGTAAGCAGTATGGTCATGTCGTTTCTTCCTTTTAGGCAAATGCTGAATGAGAGAATTATCTATTTTCACCAAATAATGGCGTATTCATTAACATAGCTTATACTTGGATGTGGTATTAAGCCAGGCAACTAAACACATGCAATATATCATATTCTCTTAAAAAAGTACAGAGGGATTTCCTTATTTTGCAGTTATTGTTAATTCTGCCATCACTTTTTTTGTGTACTCCGGAAAAGTGTAACCGATTATTGCTATATTTTAACTATTCTCTCCGCCAATAATTCAAAAAATGTTCATTTCCATCATCTTGCATTTTTCGTTGTATAGTATATAATACAGCTTAACAACCTTGGATTTATCGCCGGGTTGTTACGGGTTTTGAAGCTTTTTATTGACCGAACTCGAATGCCGTCCGGCAGGCTTTCGGTTTTTTCGTGAGCTTTTCACTCACACATTTTTCCGCAGTCTGATATAATAACAGCGATATGTATAATTACAACGCCGTATTGTTTAAAGAAAGAAAGGCAGTGATTAAATGAACAGATGCTCTAATTGCGGAGCCGAGCTAAAGGACGGAGTCCGTTTCTGCGTGGAATGCGGCTATGCCGTTTCGCAGCCAGCCGAACAGCCGGAGGCTTCCTCGCCAATTGAGGCGGCAGCCGAGGCTATTTTCGCCGTTGAGGAGGCTGTCGAAACCGGGTCCGCTCCTGCGGACGTCTTACCCGCCGAGCCTGCTTCGCCTGTCTCCGAGCCGGACAAAGCCGCTGAGCCCGCAGCTTACGGTTTTGCCCCTGCCGCACCCGCAGCGCCCTCCTTCGTTTCCCCGCAGCCCGCGAGCACACCCGTTGAAGCGCCTGGTAAGCCGCCGAAAAAGAGCCGCTGGGAAATAATGTCCGGTAAGGGCACCCTCGGCGCAATACTCCTTATGAACATCCCGATCGTAGGGCTTATCCTCATGATAGCATGGAGCTGCGGCGCCTGCCGCAAATACGCCAAGCGTAATCTTGCCCGCGCAATGCTCATTATTTTCTGCGCCTGTCTCATTCTCTCAATCGCGGCGGCGCTCATTGTCCGTTTTGCGTTTCCGGATACGGTCGTCGCGGTTTTCGAGGCGCTTTGTCCGGGTTATACTCTGAACTTTAATTGAATATAACGGTTTCTCTCAGGGAATAAATAATGTCAGACGGCTTCACGGCTGTCTGACATTATTTATTTGGAGGCAAGACGATGAATAACTGCACCGGCACGAACTGCAACAGCGGCGTAAGCTGCACCGTAAGCGAATGCGAACACCACGCCAAGACTTCCGACGCCTGCACCCTCAAAATGATTCGCGTAGGAACCTGCTGCGACGGCGACGTAACGAGCTGCTCCGGCACCGAATGTGCTTCCTTCAGAAGCTGAGAATAGCGAAGCCTTCTTCAAGCACCCCCGTCAAAAACGAAATAAGCAACTTGAAAGGACCGCAGCATTTTAAGCTTGCTGCGGTCCTTTTTGCGTTCTTCAGCGGGGTTTTCAACCGTTTGCGCGGACGAAATGAGGCTCACCGCCCTGGCCCATATAAATGTCGCCGCCAATCGGTTCCTCGGAAACGGCGAGCCCATCCCAGAATTCGCCGTCCTCGTTATAGAAATTATACCAATATTCGACGCCGCCGTCCGGGTTTTCAAAGCTTTCAAGTACTATTTTGCCGCGCGTCACGGTACCGTCCGGCGCCGTGTGAGTAAACTCTCCGCCATAAAGACTGTTCTCGTCGGCGAAAATCACAAGCGTATCGTCGAGGTTATCCGCAAGGGTCCAGGTTGCCGTCATGTCCTCGACGGTGGGGATATCGGCGAGCATATTGCTCTCCATGCCATCATCCTCGGCTTCGCCGTTATCGGTGGGGACGGGCGGATAGGCGAGCGCGTCCATGTAAACGAATTCGCCGCTGTCATATACCCAGGTCATCCAGCGCAGGACGCCGCCTTCATCCTCGATGCTTACTCTTATGTCCGTATCGCCATCACCGTTAAAATCCTCGAAGCTGATCTTCGCGAGCCCATACTCCTGCTCCGTGAGCTTATCGGGGTATTCGATAGTGCGGTAAAGCTCCTGAGACGCCTTGTCATAATAAAGCTCCGCTCTGTTATCATATACGCAGGCGCACAGCTCTATTGTCTCGCCGCCAACATTGAGCGTGCCGAAGCCGTCGATTATCCCCCATGTGCGCCAATCCGCGCCCACGGGTTCCTCGTCCGGCTGCGGCGCCGGTTCCTCTGTTTTGTCCCCACAGCCCGCCGCAAGAAGCAGGCAAAGCACAAGTATCAAAGCAACTGCTATCTTTTTCATATCTATTTCCATTCCTTTCACAAAAGCTCAGTGGCACAAACAGACGCAGCAGGAGCTTGCCTCAATATGCCGTTTTCACCCGCCGCAGAGCAGCGGGAAAGAGCTTCGTATAAATTTACTGCCGATTATTCTCCGCGCATATAAACGGTTCCGCCGTTATCTAAAAGAAGCTCGTCCTTTCCGCTGTCGCTCTCCGCGGCGGGGACAAAACGGAAGAAGCTTTGAAGCTCTCTGTCGTCAGGCTTTGCGTAAAAGGCATAATTCTCTCCCGCCGCAGGGACGGTAACGCCGCTGTCAGCCTCGGTTGCCTCGGGGTCGCCCTCGGTTCTTATGTAATAGGTCCATCTGCCGTCCTCGTCATAATAGAAGAAGCTGGTCGCGGCCTCGTCGCCGTTAGGATACCAATAACCGGCAAGCTCGGCTATTTCAGCCATGCGCACGGCCTCGTCGTCATATTCATCCTCGGGCGCGCCGGCGCTCAGAGAAAGGAGCCTGAGAGCGCGCTCGTTGAAATATTCGATTACCTGGCTGTAATCAATATCAAAGCAGAGGGGGCCAATGGCATAGCTGCCGAGCTCATACTCCTGGAAAATGACCGTCATCTTATCCGCGTCGAAATAGGTCTCAAACTCTTCCGTTCCTTCGATAATATCGACATAGTTCGGGTAAAGCTCTTCCTTTTGCTCCATTTCGTCTATCTGGCTGAGAATACTGCTGACGACAGCCTGCTTCATGGCCTCGGGTTCGTCAGTGAGAGACATAAGCGTGTAGAAGCTTGCCTCGGTGAGGTCAAAGTTCAGGGCGCGGAGCTCTCTCGTCGGATGAGGGCCGCCAATCTCATAATACGACTGGATAATAACGTTCAGAGTCTCGATGTTCTGATAAATCGAGGGAGTGCTGATTTCGTTTATAAAGGTACGCAGCTCCATATTGTTTTCAAGGCAGAATTCATATTCCTCGCGCACAGCCGCGGCAAAATCATCATCGGAATAGCCGACGGACTCGACGGCGGAGTTAAATGTACTGCAAAGCGCGAACTCGTCCTCCGGGACACCCTGACCGGGCTCCGTTCCCGTAAAGGGTTCTCCGTTTTCGTCAATGAGAGAATATACCGGGATATAGCTCGTTTTGGTACCGATCAGCTGATTATCCTCGGAATAAACGTCCTTGGTATAGGACTTCATATCAAAGGAAAGCTCCCAATAGTCCGAGCTGTCATCCTCGTCCGGCTCCTCCGGCTTCTCCTGCTCCTCCGGCGAGGTCTGCGGTTCCTCCTGTGCTGTCTGCGGCTCCTCCGCGTTCTGCTGCGGGGCCGAGGTCTCGCCGCAAGCCGTCAGGCCGAGGGCAAGAGCGAGTGTAAGAATTAAAATCAAAAGCTTTTTCATTTTGGTTTCCCCTTTTATCTGTGTTATGGGCCTGCTCCGTACGTACAGCCACCCATGCTATATATTTTATAACAGTTTTCTCAGGAAAAAAAGGTCTAACAGTTACCTTTTTTTCGCAGTCTCCTTCCGGGCATAAAAAATTGCCTGCGTGAATAGTAATTATGGCATAGAATAAAATGAAGGGAGCGGGAAGCTTGAAAATCATATCTTTTCGCCTTGGAAAAACGGAAAACGCCCCGCGCGGCCCGCTTTACAGGCGCGTCCGCCGGGCTCTGGGAGGCTTTACGGGGGCGCTCATCGTGTCGGCGGTTATTTTTTCGATAGTTTGCAGCCCGAAGCTCGTCGGCGCGGCCGCAAGCACGCGCAGGCTGCCCATCTACTGCGTCAGGCGCGACGAACCCGTGTGTTCCGTTTCGTTCGACGCGGCCTGGGGCAACGAGGACACGC
This sequence comes from Oscillospiraceae bacterium, assembly GCA_016290695.1. Taxonomy (GTDB): domain Bacteria; phylum Bacillota; class Clostridia; order Oscillospirales; family Oscillospiraceae; genus RGIG6375. The sequence goes on along the minus strand of JAEEUX010000027.1, from coordinate 9,819 downwards.
AGCAGCTAATCGACATTCTCGCGCGCTACGGCGTGAAGGCGAATTTTTTCCTTGTGGGCGACTGGGTGGAGCGTTATCCCGAGTCCGTGAAGGCGCTTTCCGACGCGGGGCACGAGATAGGCAACCATTCAAGCGACCACGCGCATTTCACTAAGCTCAGCTCCGACGAGATAAAGGCGGACGTTTCCGCCTGCTCCGATAAAATCGAGGCCATAACCGGCGCGAGGCCGACGCTTTTCCGCGCGCCCTACGGCGAATATGACGACAGGGTGGTTGCCTCGGTGGAGGAGCTCGGGATGAAGGTCATACAATGGGACGTTGACAGCCTCGACTGGAAGGAGCTGATCGCGCCGGAGATAACCGAGCGCGTCGTTTCGCGCGTGAAGAAGGGCTCGATAGTCCTTTTCCATAACGCCGCCCTGCACACGCCGGAGGCGCTGCCGGGGATAATCGAAAAGCTCATCTCCGAGGGCTATAAAATAGTCCCCATCTCGGAGCTTTTGCTCGATGGGGACTACACTATAGACCATGAGGGGCGTCAGTGCCCTGCGGCGTGACGGGCGGCAGCTTTTTCCTCAGGCCCCTGTCTCGCGGGCTGTCAAGCCGCCGCAGGAGCGACGAGCAGGGGCAAGAGCCCGGAATTATGCGTGAAATGTCGCCCGTGCGGTAGCGTATGAGCGGCATGGCGCGGCGTGTCAGCGTCGTGAAAACGACCTCGCCCCATTCTCCGTCCGGCAGGTTTTTGCCCGTATCGGGGTCGATTATTTCGGCATAAATATCCGCCTCTCGGATATGGCAGCCGGCGTGGGCGGCGCAGCTTACGGCGAAGCCGAGGCCGGACTCCGTGAGGCCGTAATGCTCAAAGCATTCCGCGCCCCAGGCTGTGTTTATCGTCTCCACGCAGCCGCGCGAAACGTAGTCCGCGCTGAGAAGGACGCGCTCCACTCCGAGCTGCGGCGCGCTGAGCGCAAGCGCCTCAATGAGCGCCGGAAAGCCGACGAGCGCCGTTATATTCTCGCGTTCGATTTCGGCGGCGAGCGCGGCAAGGTCGCGCGAATACTCATAAAGCGGCAGGGCGATTATGCCGTCCCGCGAAAGGCCCTCACGCAGCAAATCGCCCACGGAGCCGGGCGTTTTCGCCGGAAAAAGCATACCCACGCGGTCAGTTTCCCGCACGACAAGGCGCATCCCGTAATGAAAAAAGTCCGCGCAAAGCTCCAAGTCCTCCGCCGTGAAGAAAACACGCTTTGCGCTCCCGCTCGAACCGCTCGTTGGGACGGTAACGATGCGTTCCACCTCGCGCGGTGAAACGCAGAGGAAGGAATAGGGCGCGGCGAAAAGCTCCTGCGGCGTTGTAAAGGGCAGCGCCGCGAGCTCAGAAAGCGAAGCGAGCCGCTGGCCGCGCAGGGGCGCATAATAGGCCGAACGCTCACCCGCGAGGGCGAGCGTTTCGTTTATTTTCCTTAGCTGGTACTCTTCAAGGGAGGCGCGCGTCAGCGGCGCGCCGATTTTTGAAGAAATCCAGGCGTCCATCGTCGCCGCGTTCATTTGGAAAGCTTCTCCGCGACGAGGATAAAGTAGCCGGTGTGCTTCGTGGGCTTTGCCCTGCAGAAGCCGCAGGGTTCGGAGCCGTCCGGGATATTTGCCTTCCAGAAGGCGTCGAGCGAGCCGTAATCCATGAGCGCCTGCGCGTAAAAGTCGCGAAGCTGAGGCGTTTTATCGCGGAAGGCGACTATCTCAAAGCCGCAGTCGCGTATGGCGTAGATAAGCTCCTCCTGCACGAAAACGCCGTCCACGGTATAGGGCGAGGGGTATTTTATGTCCTTTTCGCAGTCCGAGTCCTTATGCGGGGTATTGAGGAAGCGGACGGCCTTTTCATGCTCCTCGCGGACGCGCGCGGGGTCGGGGTTAATGGCGTACAGGTCGCTTATCGCAAGGCGCGCTCCGGGCTTGAGGACGCAGTAAAGCTCATGCAGAAGCTCGTCATGCCTGTCCATGAGCGAAAAAGAGCATTCCATCACGGCTCCGTCGAAGTATAGCGAGGGGTAATCAAGCTCCACGCCGTCGGTTTTGCGGAGCTTGAGCTTCGGGTCGCGCGCGGCGGCGCGGTCAAGCATCTTCTGGTCGGCGTCGCAGCCATAGGGCAGCAGGCCGAGCGAATCGCGCATAAAGCTCATGCTCTCGCCGTCGCCGCAGCCGAGGTCAAGGATGCGGTCGCCCTTTTTAAAGCCGGCGAGCGCCGCCGTTTCGGCGGTAAGCGTCATGTCACCGGGGTGAAATATAGCCATGGTCAAGGCCCTCCGTTATAAATTCTGTTGCTGCTCATAGGCAGCCAGCGCCGCGCGGTACGCTTCCGGCGTGTCCATATCCACGAGGACGCCGGGGCAGTCCGTTTCCACAAGGCGCTGCTCATATCTGCGCGTAACGGCGCGAAGCCCGCCCTCGCCGTCATGCGTGAGGATTTCCGGGAAAACACGCGCAGGAACGTAAAGCGGGTGCCCGCGCTCGCCGCGATAAGCGGCAACGCAAAGCTCCTCCGGCGCGGTCTTTACCCTTTCGAGGACGCGCGCGACAGCCCCGCGCGTAACGAGCGGGCAGTCCGCCGGGGAAACGAGCGCCCCGTCGCAGCCAAGCTCGGAGGCGCGGCGAAAGCCCGTGAGGACGGAGGAAAACATGCCCGTTTCGTAAGCTGCATTATACGCTTCCTCCGCGCCCGCATCGCAAATGACCGGTCTCAGCTCCTCCGCGCGGTGACCCGTTACGCAGATAATGCGCAGACCCGCGCCGCCGTAGGCTTCGAGCGTTCGTCTTAGAACAGGCATTCCGCCCAGCGGCAAAAGCGGCTTGAAGGAACCCATGCGCGAGGAAAGCCCTCCCGCGAGGATTATGGCGGCAAGGTTCATGCCCGCGCGCCCCCTTCCCGCATTTTCGCATAGAACTCGCGCATACGGTATTTGTTATCGCAGATTTCGTCTATTGACTCTATGTATTCTTTCGGATATTTTTTGTTGGATATTCTTTCAAGATAACCCGTCGTTGGGTCGGTCAGCTTCGTCACGCCGCCCGCGCCGAGCGCAAGGACGCTGTGAAGCTCCTCCATGACGCAGATATTGTAAATCCCCGTGTGTCCCGGCTTTGTCCAGCCGATATTTTCAAAGCCGCCAGAGGAAAATTTCTGCCGGTAGAGGTAATAAGGCGAATAGCCCGCGGAGGTCAGGGCTTCGGAGGCATAATCGAGCATCTGGGAAACGTCCCCGCCCGTCGGTAGGGCGGCATTTTCCGAAATAAGGCGGCTTCCGCGCTTCATCGCCAGCGTGTGGACGGTGATATTCTCCGGCGCGAGCGCTATCACCTCGTCGAGTGAGGCGGCGAAGCTCTCCGGGCAATCGCCGGGAAGCCCTGCGATAAGGTCCATGTTTATATCGCCGGAAAAACACTCCCGCGCAAGGCGGAAGCTTTCTACCACGGCAAGACCGCTGTGCTTGCGCCCGATCGCTGCAAGGACGGCGTCGTTCATCGTCTGCGGATTGATGCTTATTCTGCCCGCGCCGCCGCGTGATATCGCCGCAAGGCGCTCCCTGTCTATCGTATCGGGCCGCCCGGCCTCGACGGTCAATTCGCGCAATGCGCTGCCGCCGAACTGCTCGCCAAGCTCGCCGAGCAGTCTTTCAAGCTGCGGGGCCGAAAGCGTCGTCGGCGTGCCGCCTCCGACATAAAGCGAAACGGCGCGCAGCCCAAGCTCGCGCGTAATACGTCCCGCCGCGCGGATTTCCTTAATAAGCGCCTCAAGATAGGGCTCGATGAGCGCGAAGGATTTTTCCACGCTCTGGCTCACAAATGAACAGTAGGCGCAGCGCGTCGGGCAAAACGGGATGCCCGCGTAGACGGAAATATCCTCCGGCGAAAAGCTTTTTCGCAGCGTTTCCGCCTCCTCGGCCACCCTCGCGCAAAGCGAAGCGGAGCGCGGCGTGAGATAATATTCCCGCTGCATGAATTCCACCGCCTCCCGCTCGGAGGCGCCCGTTTCGCGCATATATCGCTCGGCAAGCTTGCCCGGGCGGATGCCCGTAAGCGCGCCCCACGGCGGCTGCCGGCCCGTCAGGGCGACTGCCGCGCGGAAAAACGCGAGCTTCACAAGCTTCTGGCATTCCCTGTCCCGCAAAAGCGGCTCGGACGGCGGAGGCGCGGGAAGCTCGGCCTCTCCCTCGGCGCTTTTCCCGCCGACGAAAAGGAGCGTCACAGCCCTCCGCCCGTCCGGCGAAAGCTCGCTGCGGACGAAATCGGCGCTCTCGGGAGCATCACGGTCAACGTAAACGGGCCTCTGCTCGGGGAACATGAGCAGCATTATCTGCTCCACGCCGTATTTATAATCGTGTCCGACGAGGCGAATGTCCATTAGCCCTCCACGGCGCGGCGCATATAATAGTTAAAGCGGCGCTCCCTGTCGAGAGTGGTGGCGTCGGCGTGGCCGGGGTAAACCTCGTAATCGCCCTCCAGCGAATAGAGCTTTTTCAGCGAACTGAGCAGCGTTTCCATGCTGCCTCCGTCGAAATCCGTTCTTCCGCAGGAATCGCGGAAGAGGGTATCGCCGGTGAAAAGCGCGTCCCCGCAGCGCAGCGTTACGCTGCCCTCGGAGTGGCCCGGCGTTTCCATAACGTGGAAGCTGAGCGAGCCGACCTCGATAACGTCGCCATCCTTATAATACCAAAGCGCCTCGCCGGGCGTGAGGGTATACTTCATGCCGCCCTGCGCGCCGGGCTCGTTAACATCGCGCTTATTGATATAGGCCGGGATATCCAGCTCCGCGCGGATGGAGGCGACGGCCGTGGTATGGTCAAAATGCCCGTGCGTGAGGAAAATGCAGACGGGCTTTAAATTATTCTCCGAAATATAGTTCAGGATTCGCCCGGACTCCGCGCCGGGGTCGATTATGGCGCATTGCAGGGATTTTTCGTCGGTGACTATATAGCAGTTCGTGCTGAGCTGTCCGACCTCGAAGCCTTTGATAAGCATAAAATCTCTCCTTAAAGTTCCCTTGTGTCGTAGATTATGGTGACTGGGCCGTCGTTTTCCGAAGTAACGAGCATGTCCGCGCCGAACTCGCCCGTTTCCACATGGACGCCGCGTTCGCGGCAAAGCGCGACGAAGCGCTCATAAAGCGCAGTCGCCTTTTCGGGGCGTGCCGCCGCGATGAAGGACGGGCGGTTGCCCTTTTTGCAGTCCGCGTAAAGCGTGAACTGGCTCACGACGAGGATAGTCCCGCCGACATCGGTGAGGGAGCGGTTCATCTTTCCGCTCTCATCCTCGAAAACGCGAAGCTGCGTAATTTTTGAGGCTAATTTTTCCGCCTCGGTTTCGCCGTCATCGGCATGGACGCCGAGCAGGACAAGGAAGCCGCCGTCAGTTTTCCCCACTACGGCGCCGCCTATCGCAACGCTCGCGCTTTTAACGCGCGTAACTACCGCTCTCATGTGCCTTCCGCCTCCCCCTGCTGGATTTCCTCCGTCTGCTCCCACGGCAGGTCGAGGCGCAGCTCGCCGTTTTCGACGACGATATACTGCCTGAACCAGAAGAAGGCGAAGACGCAGAACAAAACCGCGGCCAAAATTATTATCGCAACGACGCGCAGCGCCACGGCGAGCGGCCTGCGGTCATGGTAAACCCGCTCTCTCATCACGCGTTTTCGAGCGCGGAGATAAGATCCACTCTGCGCTGATGGCGACCGCCCTCAAAGGAGGTGTCGAGGAAGGTCTCGACTATCTTGAGCGCGAGGCCGGGGCCGACGACGCGCGCGCCGAGCGCGAGGATGTTCGCGTCGTTATGGCGGCGGGTCATCTCCGCCATGAAGCAGTTCGTGCAGTTTGCCGCGCGAACGCCTTTTATCTTGTTCGCGGCGATGGAAATGCCGATACCCGTGCCGCAGATGATTATGCCGAGCTCACATTCGCCGGAGGCGACGGCGCGGCCCGCCGCTGCGCCGAACTCGGGGTAATCGACGCTGTCGGTGGTGTTCGTGCCGAAATCCTTGTAGCCGAGGCCTCTTTCGTCCAACAGCTTCTTTATTTCTTCCTTGAGAGCCACACCCGCGTGGTCGTTTGCAAGAGCAATAGTCATTTTTTAATCCTCCGTTAAAGCTTTATAAATGTCGGTTTATGTTCAGAAAATGTGCAGAAATATTCAAATCCGGAATCGCGTGCGAGTCTTTGCCCTTCAGCGAGCCCTGCGCCCGCGTCGCCGACGCGGTGAGCGTCCGAGCCGATGGTGATCACCTCGCCGCCGCAGTCATGCCACAGGCGGACGAGCCACGCGGCGGGCATAGTTTCGCCGAGAGTCCCGCGAAGGCCGGAGGTATTTATCTCGACGCCGCGCCCGGTATCGCGCAGTATGGTGAAAAGCTCGCGCAGGCGCGCTTCCCAGGGTCTCAGGTCAAGCTCCGGGTAACCGCAGACGCGGATATAGCGCAGCGGATAACCGATGTGGCCTATTACGTCGAAGGCCCCGAGCCGAGCCGTTTCGATAAGCTCGTCAGCATAGCGGTCAAGGAGCGCGGCGCAGGCCTCCTTGCTCGTATAAAGCGCCGTGCCGTGCGCGCCGAGGTAAAAATCCGGCGTGTTTTTAAGGTTATGCGTCGAGCCGATGATGAAGTCCGGCACCTCGGCGGCGATAGCCTTCGCCTCGTCCGGGAAGTGGTTTGCTTCGCCGAGTTCGGCGCCGAGCTTTATTTTTATCCTGTCCCCCGCCTTTTCGAGCGCAGAGCGGTACATCGCAAGGTATTCCTCGCGCCGCCATGCGTTGGGGTTGGGGTTTCCGTCTATATCGTCGAGGTCAACGTGGTCTGTGAAGCAGATTTCGCTGAGCCCCGCTTCGGCGGCGGCAAGCGCCATTTCCGCCATGGTGTTTTCCGCGTCGTCGGAATAGACGCTGTGGATATGATAATCGCAAAGCATAGTCCGGCACTCCTCCCCGATTACAGCTCAAAGCCGCGGTATTGGAGCGCTTCCGCGAGCTGGGCGCTCGTAATGCTTTCGCTTCCGGCGAGGTCCGCTATCGTGCGGGCGACGCGGAGGATCTTATCATGCGAGCGCGCGGTCAGGCCGAGCTTATCGAAGGCGGCGCGCAGCATTTTGTCGCCCGCGTCGTCAAGTATGCAGTATTTGGCAAGCTCGCGCGGGCCCATATAGGCGTTCGAACCGATATTCGACCCCTCGAAGCGGCGACGCTGCACTTCCCTCGCGCGGTTCACACGCTCGCGTATGCTGGCTGAGCTTTCGCCCGCAGGCCGCTCGCGCAGCTCGTCGTATTCCAGCGCGGAGACATTCACGAATATATCTATTCTGTCCAGCAGCGGGCCGGAAATGCGCCCGCGATAGGCGCGGATCTCGCTCTCGGAGCATCGGCAGCGCCCCGAGGAATGGCCGTACCAGCCGCAGCGGCAGGGGTTCATCGCGCAAACGAGGGTGAATCGGCTCGGATAGGTGACCGTTCCCGAAACGCGGGAAATGGTGACGGAACCGGTTTCAAGCGGCTGGCGCAAGATTTCAAGCGTTTCGCGCGCAAATTCCGGCAGTTCGTCGAGGAAAAGGACGCCGTTGTGTGCGAGGGATATTTCACCGGGGCGCGGGTTCGTCCCGCCGCCGGAAAGCCCTATCGCGGAAACGGTATGGTGCGGCGAGCGGAAGGGCCGCGTCGTAACGACGGGGTGAGCCGAGTCCGTAAGCCCCGCTATGGAATGAACCTCCGTCGTTTCAAGGATCTCCTCGCGGCTCATGCGGGGCATTATCGAGGGCAGGCGCGAGGCGAGCATGCTTTTCCCCGTTCCCGGAGGGCCGCTCATAAGAAGATTATGCGAGCCTGTGGCGCAGATCTCCAGCGCGCGTTTTACGTTTTCCTGCCCCTTTACGTCGGCAAAATCAAGCATCACCTCGTCCAGAGAGTCAAAGCAGGGCGGCGCTTCCGGCTCAATGAGCCTTTCGCCGGAAAGATGGTCGATAAGCTCGGCAATATTCTTAACCGGGTAAACTCGGACGTCCTCGGCAAAGGCCGCCTCGCGGGCGTTGGCCTCAGGAACGAAAAGCTCCGTGACGCCCTCGCGCGCGGCGGCAAGCGCCATCGGAAGCGCGCCGGGAACTCCGCGCAGCTCGCCCATCAGCGAAAGCTCCCCGAAGAACGCCGCGGTCTGCGGCAGCGGTGAAATCGTCTCCGTGGCGGCGAGGATGCCGAGAAAAACCGGCAGGTCGTACACCGTGCCGCCCTTTTTCATGTCGGCGGGCGCGAGGTTCACCGTAATGCGTCCGTTGGGGAAGCCGAAGCCGCAGGATTTTATCGCGGCGCGGACGCGCTCCCGCGCCTCCTTGACGGCGGTATCTCCGAGCCCGACGATATCGAAGCTCGTAAGCCCCGACGACACGAAGCATTCAACGGTAACGCCGTAGCCGCGTATGCCGTGAACGCCGAGTGATCTGACGGCCTGTGTCATAGTTACTCCTTCCTGAAACGAGACCCGCTTCTCCGGGTTCTCGCATGAAAACGCTCCAAAAGGATGCTTTGCTGCAATAATCAGTGTTTTGTCCCCCGGTCCGGGCTCCTTTTGCTCTTGCCCGCGCTCTGTTTGGTTTTCGCGGCGGGGGCTGTTTTCGCTCCGCGCTGGGACTGTTTCGCCGCTTTCTGCGCGGCGGCAGCTTTTTTCGCGCGCGGCGCTTCGTCCGGGCGGACAAGGCAGCGTTTGCCGAAGCCGATAAGATCCTCGCGGTGCGCCTTTTTGAGCGCCTCGATGACGAGGGCGCGCTTCTCCGGGCGCGTCCACTGCAAAAGCGCGCGCTGCAGTTCCTTTTCGTGGTAGCCCCGCGCGGCGTAAACGCTCTCGCCCGTGCGCGGGTCGATGCCCGTATAGTACATGCAGGTCGAAAGCGTCCCCGGCGTGGGGTAAAAATCCTGCACCTGCTCGGGGCGAACCCCATGCGCCTTTAAGTATTCCGCCAGCCGCACCGCGTCGCCCAGCGTGGAGCCGGGGTGTGAGCTCATGAGATAGGGCACAAGGAACTGCTGCTTTGAATACTGCTTATTGAGGCGGGCGTATTTCTCAAGGAAACGCTCGTAAACGTCTATCGGGGGCTTGCCCATATAGCCGAGCACCTTGTCAATGCAATGCTCCGGCGCGACCTTGAGCTGCCCGCTTATATGGTGCTTCACGAGCTCAGCGAAGAAATCTCCGCTTTTATCGCAGAGCATATAGTCAAAACGGATGCCCGAACGGACGAAAACCTTCTTCACGCCCGGCACCTCGCGCAGACGGCGCAGGAGGGCGAGATACTCGCGGTGGTCGGCGTTCAGGTTCGGGCAGGGGCGCGGGGTGAGGCAATTCCTGTCCGCGCACATGCCGTATTTCTTCTGCTTCTCGCAGGAGGTATGGCTGAAGTTCGCCGTCGGGCCGCCGACATCGTGGATATAACCCTTGAAAAGCGGGTGCTGCGTCATTTTCTCAGCCTCGCGCACGACGCTTTCGTTAGAGCGCGCCGTGACCATCCTGCCCTGGTGGAAGGCGAGGGAGCAGAAATTGCAGCCGCCGAAGCAGCCGCGGTTGTGGATGATGGAAAAGCGCACTTCCTCTATCGCGGGAACGCCGCCCTCGGCGTCATACATCGGGTGAGGCTCGCGCGTGAAGGGAAGCTCGGCCACCTCGTCGAGCTCGCGCGTATCGAGCGGCATTGCGGGCGGATTTACTATAAGGCAGCGCTCGCCGTGCCTTTGAGTGACGGCGCGGCCCCTCACGGGGTCGTGCTCGGCATATTCCATGCGCGTAGCCTCGGCGTAGGCGCGTTT
>JAEEUX010000254.1 GCA_016290695.1 Oscillospiraceae bacterium | reverse complement strand
TTCGTCAGATTGTTCAAAAAACGCAGGTAATACTTTGTGTATTGCCGAGTATTTTTGGACGATATGACGGAATATTCTGCAAGTAAGATATGTGCCGGGAATTATGCGGTGTTGCCTAATATTATACATCTTCGCCGCGGCGTTTTCAATCCGCGCTTATCGCGTTCCAGAATTCGTCCTCCGGAATCTTCCTTTTCACGCGCGCCTCGTCGCGCCCGGCGCGGAAATCGCAGGCGTCGCGGTAATCGCACCAGTCGCAGGGGTTTTCCGCCGGGCTTACGAGGGGGTTAGCCTCGATGCGGCCCGAAAGTATCCCCTCGCCCGTCTCGCCGAGGAGTTTTTTCACGAATTTTTCAAGCCCCGCGAAGCGCTCGGGAGAAGCGAGGCTCCCGGAGTAAACGTCGTTTTTGCTCGTAACGGGGATATGGCGCATATCGGGCGAGGTGTCCATGGCGCGGATAACGTCCTCGTTTTCGAGGATTAATCCCGTGCGCTTCAAAAGCTTATTGCGTGCCGCGGCAATTTCCTCGTCCGTGCTCGTCCTCGGCAGGCTCACTACGGGGTCGCGCACAGGGGCGTATAGGACGCCCGCGGGCAGCAGTTTTTTTTCGTAACGCGCCGAGGCCGTGCGGCAGAGGGCGAAAAGATAAATGAGCATCTGCGCGCTCTTGCCGTACCACAGGTCGGATAGCGAAAACTCCTTCCGCCCCGTTTTGTAATCGGCCACGCGCAGATACAGCCCGTCGGAGCTTTCCCAGCCGTCAACGCGGTCGACCTTGCCCTCGCGCCGAAGCTCCGTATCCCCGCAGGGGACGCTCACGGGCGGCAGGTCGCCGCCTCTTTCGGAAAAGGAAAGCTCAAAATCGAGGGGGCGGAAATCGGAGGCGGAAAGCTCCTCCGTCACGTCGCGCGCGATGCTCAGGACGTCCTTTTTCAGGCGTGAGAAAAGGTATTCCGCGCGCCCGCCCTTTTCCGCGAGGCCGTGAAGCACCTTTTCGGCGTATTCATTGATATATTTTTCCGCAATGGCGGCGCAGTCTCCGCTTATTTCGGCAAAACCGCCGCGCGCCTTGGCCTCCCGCGCGAGGTTTTCGAGGACGTAGTGAACGAAATTGCCGAACTCTATGGCGTCAATGTCGCTCTGCGCGCGCTTTTTCGCCCGCAGCCCGTAGCGCAGGAAGTAGGAATAGCGGCAAAGGCTGTAGGTCTCGGTGCGCGAGGCCGTCATGGAAATGCTGCGGCCGTAGAGGGCGCGCACAGCCTCCGGGGAAAGCGCGCCGCGCGGCGTTTCCGAGGCGGTAACGGTTCTCGCCAGCCGCCCGTTCCATATTTCCTCCGCCATCGCCCGCGCGGCGGCGGCTTCGGGGCCGGGGTCATTTGAAACGGCAAGGCGGAAAAGCGGCTCGGAGGCCTCGCAGGCTGCTGCTTTTCGCAGGCCTTCGCCGTTTTGCGCGCTTATGCCGAAAAGCTTCTCCATGCGCTTTGCCGGGAAGGAGCTCGCGCCGCCGGACGCGGTCCACATTACGCAGATTCCCTCCGACGCTGCGGAAAAAGCGAGGTAAATCGCCGAAAATTCGCGGCAAAGCTCCTCGTCCTTAACGCTTTCGAGCTCAAGCCCCAGCTCGGCAAGCTCCGAGCGTTCCTCGCGCGAAAAAACTCCCGTCGTCCGCGCCGCGAGCGGCAGGCTTCCTTCGTCCGCGCCGAGAACTATCAGGCGGCGCACCCTGCGCCCGCGAAGACGCGTCAGCTCTCCGAGGCTCACGCTGTCGAGCGCCGTGGGTATAGAGCCCGCCGAAAGCTGCGCCAAAAGCAGGGAAAGCAGCCGCACAGCCTCCTCCGCCTGCATTTTGCAGCCGCGCAGCGTTTCGTAAAACTGCTCCAGCGCGCCCGTCATGAGCTCCCAGAGGCGCGCCAGCGCGTCGGCCTCGGCGCTGCGTCCGGCCTTTCTCAGCGCGGCGCAGTCGTCTTCAAAGCGTTTCGGCAGGCCGAGCGCCTCAAAATAATCGTAGAGCGCTTCGGCAAGCTCCTCCGCGCCGGTCATTTTCCTCAGCCGGTCGCTCAGCCGGCCGAGTGGGAGCGCGACGCGAAGGCGCAGCTCGTTTATTTTATCGAGCGCCGCCCCGTCCCGCTCCGTTATTTCGCCCGCGTAACCGCGCGGGTTCATCGTCCAGGGCTCGGCGCGCCGCCACATGCTCTCGGAGCGGATGTTCCAGGTTTCGCAGTAATTTTCAAGAAGGGCGCATTCGTCGGGGTTTATCCCGGCAAGCCCCGTTTTTATGCAGCGGAAAACGCTTTCGCGCCGCCATGAGCGCAAAGCGGCCTCCACCGCGGCGAGCGCGAGCTCAAAAATGCCGGTCTTCACGCCCTCCTGCGGCTTATCCTCATAAAACGGCAGGCCGTAGAGCCGGAAGACCCCCGGCGCGATGAGCGCGTAACGCGAATAATCGCGCGCACATACGGCGATTTCGCCGAAGCGGAGAGTAGGGTCGGCCTTCATCCAGCGCAGTATCTTCGCCGCCGCAAGCTCACATTCGGCGTACTCCGAGCCCGCCGTAAGCGCCTCCAGAGCGCCGGGCGCAGGCTCGCGCGCGGGCGCGGAATAATCAAAAAGCGCCTCGCAGAAATACCCCAGCGCGGGGACGCGGCCGGGGTCGGCGTAATCGCAGGCTTCCTCGGCGCAGGGGCAGGCGCAGGCGCGCGCGAGGCGCAAAAGGCGCAGGCGCGTCATGTCTGCGAGGCGAAACTGTATCTTATCCGAGCCGTCGCGGCACAGCGCAACGGTAACTTCGCCTCCGCGCCGCAGAAGGGCCTCGATAACGCCGAGCTCAAGCGCGGTGAAATCGGTAAAACCGTCGATGAAAACGCCGCCGCGCCCGACGCCGCTTTTCGGAATAAGCTCCGCGAGGCGTTCAAGCCGCTCGCGCGGGTCGGCCAATCGGCTGCGAAGGACGGCGTCGTAGGAGCTGCATATAAGCGCGAGGTCGCGCAGCTTGTCGGCAACGGTGCCCTCGCTGAGCTCACTGAGCTCCACAAGCTTCTCCGGCGGTATTTTACTGCCCGCAAGCTCCTCTCGCGCGCTGACGAGCGCCTCGAGAAAATCCGCCCTCATCGCCCGCGAGCCGTAAACCCTGAGCGCCTCGGCGCTGGATGTCACCGCAAGGCTCATGAGCATGAGCTTCACGCCCTTATCGGGAATCACGTCCGCCGCTCCGCCAAGCTCGCTGAACACGCGGCCGGCAAGCCTCGTAAAGCTCAGGACCTCGGCGCGGAGGTTGATCTCCGGGCCGCAAAAGGCGGCGAGAGCGCGCTCCGCCGCGTGGGAATTCTGCTCCGGCGTGAGGTAGACCATTCCCTCCGCTCCGGCGCGTATAGCTTCGAGGATTGCGCGCGTTTTGCCCGAACGC
>JAEEUX010000026.1 GCA_016290695.1 Oscillospiraceae bacterium | reverse complement strand
TCATTTACATCAACGATATCAAAAACCTTCTTGAAAATTGAAGTATCAACCAAAACATTTCCGAATAATTTAGGCAAAGGCGTATTAATTTTTTCACCATCTTTGATATCTAATCCATCAACAAAAACGGTTATATCCGAAATGTATCCCTCCTGACAATCAACGCCCAATTCCAGCGGAGGAATGTCGACAGCATTTGTTAATCTCCAATAGCTAGGGATTCCTTGTTGTGCCCGATTAACAATTCTCACCAACAGTAAATCATCTGCTACCTGCTCAAAAGAAATGTCTATTATTAGTTTTGAATCTAACACACCTGTTTTTGTTAAATACATTGTTCATTCTCCTATGTATAGTGCATGATAGATTACGCTTGAATTTCCATCAATACCAATTTCCCACCCGTTGATATTAAAAAAATTCCTTCCCGGTTGAACTTTGGGCAATATTTTTGATACAGAATTCTGAAAACTTAACATTAATTCATTTTCAACCAAAATCGAACCATGCGCCGAATTAACATATTCCCCCATGTGTTTTGTGGCATTTCCATGAACCCAAACTTCTTTTCCGTTGACATACATTCCGTTTAATACAAACGATTTTGGGATGTTTGTGCCAACAATAGGTTCTTGTGTAGCAGTAATTGTGTTTTGCCATGTAATTTCGTATTTAGAGCCGCTACCAGCCTTAATAATCTCTTCGCTCTCAGGTAGTAATCCCCGGATTCCGCGTCGAAGTATTCGCCGGAGCAGCGGAAGGGGTTCGCGTCGGACGACACTGGCGAGAGTTCCACGCCGAAAGCGTCGTAGGCGTAGGTCTTGCTTATGCTGCCGCTGGAATTGGCTATGCCAACCACGCTGCCATGGGCGTCGTGCAGGTAGTATGTATTATTGCGCGAAATCGCAGACAGGCCGTAGCGGTAGGCGTCGGAATTGTCCTTGACGAGATTATTGCCGTCCCAAATGTATGTATTTGTAGATATGACCGCGTTCGTTGCGGCGTTGCGCCCGGTCTTCGTCCGGCGCAGGCCGCTGGGGTAGTAACCGTAGGTATAACCGACGTTCCCGGCGGTGTAGGAAATGAGCTTATTCTCCGCGTCGTATGCGTAACTGAAATTATCAGTTAAATAATTGAAGAATCCATATCAGCAAAATACCTAATTACATCATCTAAACGATAGCTGAACTCTTGCTGATAAAACAGCAAGAACTTATTAAGCGCTTTAACAACATTCTCTTCCTCAATCTCTCCGTTATTAATATAATAACCAACACAATTGTACCAATCATTATATGTGGCAGGATCAGCGGCTCTTTTGTCAGAAAAAATATTAGGATCCATATCACTTAACAAGGAGGCTAACGAAGGGTTTTTAGCTTCTCGACAATAGTATTCATTTAGCTTATTATACATAACCATATATGCCTCTTGTATATTCATAATACTTCACCCTATTTCTTACTGTTGTTATATAATCCAGTTTCTGAATTCCACGTTCTTGGCACACTATTTACTCCAGCATTATCTATTACACCATTTCTTACTCTAACCCATGTTTGAGTGCCATCTTTTGATACAATAGCATACCAATCATTTCCTCTAGCATCCTGTCCGAGATAATTATCTGCATTACTTGCAACATCCAAAATCTTTTGCCTGTTTTCGGGCATATCGAGAAGATGTCCTTCTGCATTTCTAAAATATGCTTCAGCTGAGCATCTCCATCTGGGAAATCGATTTTATTATTTGATCTGCCGCTGCCAGCTTTAAAAATTTCTTCTGCCGCTTCTTTTAACGCTGCACCCGTCGCAATTTTGGATATTATCTTAATTGCAGTCGGTCCGTTATTATTTGGTTTTTGTGGGGCGGGAGCGCCTCCCCCGGAAGGATTGACGATAGATTCTCTGGCATTGTCTATCGCCTCTTCGACATTCTTAACCGCTTCGTGGATAACCTTAGCGCCGTTGTTCAGCGCCTGTTGTCCTTCTGGTGAGGTAAGCCATACAGCTTCTGCTATGGCTATTACCCCGGTAACTAATATTACTGCATAATAGATATCGTCTACTACTGCTATCTTTCCGCTCGGGTCAACGTACCTCACCGGGTTGTTATTGCAATACACATACCAGTTATCACCGTCGCGCAGCGGGTCTTCGCTGAGGAACCGCCCGAGCCCCGGCGCGTAGTACCTCGCTCTCAGGTAGTAATCCCCGGATTCCGCGTCGTAATACTCGCTGCAATAGCGGAGGGGGTTCGCGTCGGCGATAAGGTATAATAAGTTTCGCAAATTCAAATAAACAAATGGACATGGTTCAAACCATAGGGTAAAATTAAGTTACCACACAAAATCTACCAAGGAGGAATGAACCATGTCCGAGAAGATTATAACACTTAACAGCGAACTAATCCACACCGAATTAAAGGACCTTGTAAGAAACAGCGTCGAGGAAACCCTGAATTCCTTAAATCGATGATCATCTCCGAAGAGGAGAATGACATAGCCGGGTAAACTTAAACTGTCAGGTTGATTGTCATGTCACTTACCACCTGCCTGATGGTACCGGTACGCCCTTGCGCGTCAAGGGCAGGCTCCGTGCAAGCACCCTTGACACGCAAGGGACTTTACCGGTGTGTTGTGGTTAAGGAGGTTAAGTATAATACTGAATTTGCGAAAAACTATTGACAGTAGGGGGTGCCGCCGCATTTTTCCGAAGTGGAGCGTAGCGGAACATAGGAATCCGTGCGCTGCTCTACCGAGCTTTTCAGATTTTGGGCGTTTCCCGACTGCACATTTCTTGACATTTCTATCGGATTTTGCGGACGATATAGCATTGCATGACTATAGGCGGAACGGAGTATCAATAAAAACTCAAATAGCTTCTCATTTGACTAAATCAAACCGCTTATGATTAAGCGCAGGATTTTCAATTATTTCTTCAGTTTGGGCTTTGCCGACGGAGCCGAAGGCAAATACAGCAAACCACCCTTGAGGGCCGCGCTCTGGCAGCCCTCAAGGGTGGTTTTTAAAAGGATGGAATAAGTATATTTTTCTCGCTGAAACAGCGCCGCTAAGGGGCGAACACGCCGGGGCTTACTCCTGCGTCCGTTTTTGCGCTTTCTCCACGAATTCAAGAAGTCCTGCCCTTTCGAGCGTATTTTTCCAGCTTCCGAAGCGGTGGTTTATGAAGTAGCCTCCGATGACCCGGCCCGGCTTCCTGACCTTTTCCGGGTCCGTCGCCTGAGAGCGGAGATAAGCCAGAAGCTGCTCATCCGTATCGTCCTTGTGCTCTTCTATCCATTCGTCGCTCAGCTTCCTGCGCTGCTTCGCCTGCACGCCCTGTTCTCGCAGATAACGCCCCGCGAAGCGGTCAAAGGTTTTCTTGTATACGGCGCTGCTTGAGTCCGGCACAATGCCCTTCCCCTCCAGCTCCGCTATTGTCTGACGCCTCACGATGTTCACCAGCTCCTGGCGGCCGCGAGCGTTCCAGTATCCTTCCCTTGTCTTGTGTCTCTTCACTTTTAGCCTCCGAAACTGTGGACGGTCACAGCGGTATTCTGCACCGCTGTGACCGTTTTTTCACATAAAATACGATGCCGTGTTTTGGGTTTTTACATCTGCATGAAGCGCATGAGCATGGTTGCCGCTTCGCCTCTGGTGGCGCTGCCGGTGGGGGCGATGGTGGTCGCCGTGCGTCCGGTGATTATGCCGGAAGCGTTAGCCCAGGCGAGGGCATCCTTGGCGTAGCTGCTGATGCTCGAAGCGTCGGTGAACGCGCCGAGATCGGCGTTCTTCGCGGTGTCGACTCCTGCGAACTTGCAGTAGCGCATGAGCATCGTGGCGAACTGCTCGCGCGTGATGTTCTCCATCGGAGCGAAGGTCGTTTCGGTCTTGCCGGTTACGATGCCGTTTGCCGCTGCCCACGCGACAGCGTCAGAATACCACTCACCCGCAGCAACGTCGGTGAACTTCGCCGCTTCCGCGACTGCGGGAGAGCCCGCGAGACGGTAAAGTATCGTGACGAGCATTGCGCGGTTGAGCGTCGAATTCGGGGCAAAAGCCTTATCCGAAACGCCGTTCATGAGGCCGTTTGCTACGGCGAAGTCGACCGCGTCAGCCGACCAGTGCGCCTCGGCGTCGGCGAAGCTCTTGAGCTCCTTATCGAGCACGACGAAGGTGCTGAGGTGGCCGACCTTTACGCCGACATTCAGCTTGCCGTCCGCGCCCTTGGAGCACTTACCGGCGAGAAGCTCGCGCTTGCCATTTTCGCTGATGACGAGGGTCAGGTACTTCTTGCCCTCGGCAAAGCCCTTCTTGCCGTCGACGGAAACGCTCGCGTTAATCATCTTGCCGCTGAACGTGGTTATCTTCTTGTCGCCGGAGGTGACGGTAATTTCCGCGACTGCGGCGTTGTCGGTCTTAACGTCGTCGCCAATCTTTTCGGCGATAGCTTCCTTGACACCCGCGTCCTCGACGGACTTATCCGCGACGGAAATTTCGACATTCGCGCCGCCTGCCTGCTCGGCAATTTCCTTCAAAACCTCGTTCGGGACCTCAACGGAACCCTTGTCGGTCTCAACGACGAGCGCGACGGAGGACTTGGCTATCTCGCTCACAGACGCCTTCGGCAGCTCGACCTTGACTTCCTTCGCGTCGCCGGTAACTTCCGGCTTAATGACGATGGAATCAGCCTTCTTCTCAGCCGCGTTCTTAATGACCTCTGTCACGGCCTTCGCCTCAACCGTCGCCGTTGCAACGCCGTTAGCGTCGGTCTTGGCCTCAACCGTCAAGGTCTCGGTAACTGCGGGCTGCTCCTCTTCCTTCTTCTCCTCGGGTTCAGCCGTGCTGCCCTCGATGTGTCCGCCGGTGGAAATACCCTGCTTTTCGAGCCAGTCAACCGCCTCGTTATACTTAATAACGTCTCTGACGGTGATAAAGCCCTGCTGGTACTCATCCAGCGCGTCATAGGCGTCACGGACGGCCTGAACCTTGTCCTTATCCGCCGTCCTGAGCGCGGCGACGGCGGGGATAGCGGCAAGCATATCCTTCACCTGCTGGATCGCGTCGAAATAATCATATCTGTCCTTCGCAGACTGCCACGCCGTCGCGGACAAATCGATGCTGTCGTTAATCTGCTCGTTAATATACTTCGCGTACTCGATAATCTCGCGGTACTCCGTGTAATTGGAGGATTTGAACTTGCTCGCGGCGGGGATGCGCGAGATTATATCGCGCACATAATCTGCGCCGCTGGAGCGGTTGACAACGTGCAGCTCATACCAGGTGCCGACGTAGGAAATCTTCTCCGCGCCGTAATTGTTCATGCTCGGCCACGCGATTTCGCCGCAGCCGATATAAACGACGTCGCCAAGCTTGACGGGGATGGTCTCGCTGCGCTTATAGTAGCTGTTGCCGGTAACGTCGGCCTTCACCTTCTCGTTGAGGAAGGTTCTCACGAGGTAGTTTCTGTTGTACGCATGAGGCGTGACCTTGAGGCTCGCGCTGCTGCCGGGGATAAAGAGCGCAAACTCATGGGTCTTGCCCGCTTCGCCGGGCGTAAAGGCAGGGCTAAGCTCGCCTGTGCTGAGCTCGAGCTCGCGGAGCGTGGTGTTCGCGTTGCCCCATGTGCCGCCGAGGTCCTCGCCGAGGTTCTGCGTGTAGAGGACGTTGATAACGTCGCCGTCCTCGAGCTTGCCGTTTTTCACGTTAAACTCGGCGAGGCTTTCGTTTATGAAGAAATCGTTCAGCGTCGCCATCCAGCCGGAACCGGGGTCGCCGGAGAACTCGGCCAGTTCCTTATAATCGTCGCTGTCCTTTTCGCCCTTCGTGATACCGGCAAGATAGGTGATGCTGTAATCGTCCACATACGGGTCACCGAGGCCGTTTCCGTTGAAGCCGCCGGTGCCGTACCACTTGTAGCCCGCGTCATGGAGCGCGCGGAGGACGACGGTCATCATGGAATCGTTTTCGCCGATGGCGTATCTCTCGCGCTCGATGAACTTATCCGTAAAGTCGCCGCCCGGGAAGGTCGTGTTCTCAACGGAGACGTAAACATAACCAACCTGTTTGCCGCTGTCAAAGCCCTTGTCCTCAGAATCCCAGTTATCTACGGTGCCGGAGCTCTGCTGCTTCTTGGCAACGGCGGCCATCGCGCCCGTCGCCGTATTCAGCGCCGCAGTGCGCGCCGCGTCGTCCGCAGCGGCAATTATCGCGGAGCGTCCGTTTACATAAGCGGCATAGAGCACAGCCCAGTTTTCCTGCGTGTAATCCGTGCGCTTATAGCCCTTGTACGCCGCGTCAAGCGCATTGAGCACGGGTCTTACTTCCTCGTTCACCGCCTTTACATAAAGCGTGAACAAAACGTCGCTGCGCGGAGATTTAAGTCTGAGCGTACCCGTGATGCAGGCGTTGATTTTATCGTTAACATATGTTGTCATAGACTCTACATAATGTTCGTCCGCGTCGGTCTCGACATAGCTTATCTCATAGCCCGGCTCCGGAGGATAAGGATAACCTTGCAAACCAGGCTTTAGCGTCATGGAGAAGAAGCCTGCCCGATACTCTATCTCGTTTATTCCGGCGGGAACCTCAACTTCGTTTATATCAAGGTGCTTTACGCGGCCGTCTTCTTCCAGAGTACTGATATGATATCCTTCATCACCAGGGATTCTTACTTTTCCATATTCCGCCGCACCGAAAATTATTATCTTTCCGTCGTCGGACATTGAGACCGTTTTGTTTTTATTGGTAACTATCTGCTTTAACACGGACGGAACCGTACCCGGAACTTCGTTGGGATTTCCTATCGTTAACAGTTCCTTCGTGTCGGCGTCGCGAACTTCATATTTCACCTTATAGGCCGGTCTTTCGCCAAGCTCGAGCTCACCCGCCTTATATGCCTTATAAGCCTCTTCGCAGAGGTCTATAACGGCCTTTTCGTTGCTGAGTATGCTTCTCTTCTGATACTCGGTCATGCGGGCGTATACGCCCTTAGTCTCGTCGAAGAGCCAGTCCAGCAGCTCCGCGTCGCTGGCATAGAATTTGCCCGCCTTGGCGTCCTCAAACGAGGGAAGATAGGACAAAAGCTCGCGGACATTGTAAAGCGCGTTTTCAAAGTCGGCGTTATTCTTATCCTGAACAGCGCTTATCTTTTTGCTTGTTTCAAGATACGCCTTTTCCATGGTGCCGCTGGTGCCCGCCGCGTCTATCGCGGCGCAGCAGGCTTCATGCCAGCCCTTAATATCGGCAAGCTGCTCCTCGGTATAGAACAGGTCTTCATAAGCGGTATATACCGCGTCGAGCTTTGCTATAAAGCTTTCGCGGATGGGGTCGAGATCATCCGGGTCCTCTATATGGATTAAAACCGTGCGTCCGTTGGCAAGGCTGCCGTTTTCCGAAGCGGACGCCGCGCCGAGCAGATACCAGCCGGCGCCGTTCTCGCCGCTGTAAAGCCGAAGCTCATAGCTTCCGTTATCGCCGCTCGTAAAGTCCGCCTCGCGGACGAGCTTTGCCTTCATGGCTTCCTCGCGCGTGGCGCAGCTATCGCTTATATAAAGCTTCGCGTTCTTGAGTGCCGTTTTCTTTCCGCTGTAAACAAAGGGAGAGGCGGCGTAGCTTACTATATTCAGCTCGAATTCCTCCCCCGCCTCAGCTGTGAATTCAGAGACTGCCTTGCCGTCCTTCGTCATTTCGATATAGGCTATATCCTGGCAGACTTCATCATACGACTTATCCGTCGTTCCCGCGCCGGAGGAGTTCGGATTTACGGGATAGTCGACAATAGCTATAACTATCTCGTCGCCGTCCTTTATACGTATCTTGTTAAATTCGCTCAGAAGGGTATCGTTGATCGCGTAACGCGCAGCGCAGTTTTCCGATACGTCATAATAAAAGAGGCCGTTTACATATACAAGAATATGCTGATATTTATTATCGTAGGTGATTTCGTGGTGCAGGACGGAAAAGCTTGTGTTATTCTCCCATGCGGGATAAACAGTCTTTATCCAGTCCTCAAGCGTATTCTCCGCCGGAAGCGAAACATCGTAAATTCCGCACAAATCGCTCTGGTGGACGCTGTCGAAATCATAGTCCACCGGGCAGTTATCCGTTATGTAAATTCTTGCGTTTACGGTAGCCTTGCTCGAGGTAAGCTCCTGATAATAAGCCTTCTGCAGAGCCTTGCTCTTGTTTATATAATCCTCTACCTGGTTTACTCCGAGCTTGGATTCTTCGCTTACGCGCTCGTTTTCGGCGACGAATTTAAGCGCAGCCTTTCTTGCCGCCGTAAAATTCGCCCAGCTTTCCGGGGTATAGTCGGCTTCCTTAATGCCGGACGCCTCAATGAACATATTGAGGATATCTATATTATCATAAGCATAGGCAAAGGATAAAAGACCCGTACCTTTCAGAAGCCTGTCAAGGCTATTGTACGCCGCGTTAAAATCGGCAACAAGCTTATCTACCTCCGCCTGCTTATCATAGCTGTTATAAGCTGTCGGCTTTCCGTTTTCGTCGAAAAGGAGGGCGAGCTCGGCACGAACGGCCTTCTGCGCCGCGTCAAAAGCCGCAAAGCTCTTGGCGCTGGTATTTGATTCCTTCACGACATTATCATAGAAGTCCGTATAATTAAAGTCTCCGGGCTTCGGCGTTTTCTGCCCTTCGTAAACTTCGTTAAAGCTTGTTCCGTTAGCAAGCCATCTCGCCTCGCCGTAAGCGCATCTATAAAGCTCCGTCGCGTTCACGCGGGAGCGCGGAATAAGCTTATCTATCGCGGCGTTAAGCGCCGAGACATAATTATCGATATCCGCTTGCTGGCCGCCCTCGGCGTAAAGAGCGCTTCTTGCGCTGGCAAGCTTATTGAGCATATCCTCATAAAAGGCAGGCCCGTTATTCGTCGTTAAGGCTATATCGTTTTCGTCTCCGTAAAAGCGGTCGTTTTCAGAATAATATAAATCTGTATCTGTAGCTAAATCTGTATCGGTGGCTATAAGATTATGCTCGCGGGCGTACTCCATAGCCGCTTCATAGGGCATGTTTTTGGTAAGGTCGGTCGCGGAGGCTATACGCTCCGCGCGCTCTACAGCCGCTTTAAGCGCGGTTTTATCTGCCTGCGTCTCATTGGGTAATTCTATAAGTATAGTCGCAAGGCCATAAGTATGTTTTTTGTTTGAGCTGCTAAATTCAAAAACTTTCTTAATGAAAGTACCAGTAACAGTTGTTTTATTTTGAGCGAGCTTTCTTATTTTTATTTCATGGTTCTTTTTATATAAAATCAGGCAAATATAGGATGAATTGCCTGAATAATTCTCTTCTCCAATAATGCTTACGCATTCATCCCTGCTCAAAAAGAGGGATTCTTTATCAGTAATTGTTTCATTGGTTAGTTTAATAGTCCATTTCTTGGTATCAGGATTATAAGCGTCTGCGTATGCAAACGCATTATTATCGTTGATCCTTTTATTATAAAACACAAAACCAGGCTCTGAACTTGAATTCTTTTCTATATATTCGTCCACGCAAACAGGATAGCTCTTATTACTGGGGTTTTCATAAGGGTATTCATCGCTTTTCAAAAAGTATGGCTTATTAGTGGAATTAGTTACCATCTCAGGTTCGTAATTTAGAGTTATCGTATCTATATCATTTGTATCATACTTAAAAACATAAACCGGGTAGGAATAGGTATAATCGTAGTTAACCAGTGCATTACCACTTCCAGTTTTAAAATTCACCACACAGCTTCCATCAAGCTTCCGGGGTTGCAAAACTGAGCCTTTATAATCCATGGTAAAGGAATAATCTTTCCCCTGCTCCGAATATTCGGTATGCTGTTCTTCCGGCGAAACAGGATAATCCGTCGCCGCCGCAGCGTCGGGTAATAAAGTTAACAGCATCGCAAGGAGGAGCAGGAGCGGTATCGCCCTTCTTCGTAAAAACGCGGTCATTTTTTCTCCCTCATTCACTAATAATATGCGGGCCGCAAATGAACAGCCCGGAAAAGAAAAAAGAACGGGCGCAGCCCCGGCCCGGTGAAAATCCGGATCGAGACTGCGCCGCATTCAGTTTTTACCGCCGTTAATATGTTTTTGCTTTTTTAAGAGAGAAATGAATTATCTGCTGTTTAAGCGGATATTATTCTGCCTCAAACTTAAGCAGCGTTACGAGAGGAGACCTGTTGCCGGACTGAGTAATAATCTGGCAATACTGCGTAGCTCCATCCGTAAAGGTGATATCGAAGGTATAAGGATTCGTAGCAGAGCACTCAACAGGAGATCCGTTTACGAACACATGACCAGCGCCGCTGGTGATGGCATAAGTCCTGGTAGTGCCGTCAGCAGCGCTAATAGTCTTCGTGCCAAGGTTGCTTATGCCGGTGAGAGCAGTACCGTTTTCCTTAACGGTAAGCGTATCGTTGGATGCGCCGTCGCCGGTGCCGGTAGCCTTGATAACGCCGCAGACCTCGGTGGAGATCTCACCGAAGATGCCGTTCATCTTGGCAGCGCCCGTATAAACGCGGACGAAGCGGATGCTGGAAAGCTCAACAGGCTCGCCATCAGCGTCAACAGCCCAGGAAATATCGATGCCGTCGCCGCCCGTGGTGTTCTGGCTGGCTGCATAGGGGTTCGCGGCAACGCCGTTAGCGGAGCCGTTGGGATGAACGTCGGCATAGCCGAAAGTGTAGTATCCGGTCTGTGTGCTCTGCGCGGAGCCGAGCATTACGCCTTTAAGAATAAGGGTGGAACCGTCCTCTGTATCACGCGCATAGTCTACAAAGTCGAGTATGTCGGTCTTGTCAAGCGCATTAAATTCACCGCGGCCAACAAAGTAGTTCGCAAAGAGCGGGAACCATGAATGTTGATGGAACGTGTTGTATGTAACAGTTCCTTCACCATCATCTTCTTCCGCATCAGGACGAGCTACATGAGTGTAAGTGTAATCTACGCCGCTTGTGTTGATTGTTCCAGAGGTGGGATATTCTTCAGTCTCGTCGTCCGCAGGAGTGGGGTTCGTGTAAGTGTATTCGGCGTTCCAGATGGTTGCGTCATCATAGTGGAGGCTTCCGGCTATATCAAACCATTCATCGGGTTCTCCATCGTGGTCTGCGTCAGGCGCAACCTGAACGCAACCGGGTTCTGAATTACCGGCGAAGGCATTGCCGTAAACGACAAAGTCAACGCCGTAAGGATGAATGGCGGAATTGCTTATATCCTCACCCATATCAAAGACGACATAGCCGCCGAAATAGCCGAGGGAAACGCCGGTGGAAACTACGTTGCCAACCATGTGCTTAACGCCGGTGCTGCCGGAAACGAAAGCGTCGCCCCAGCCGCCGGTGCCTGCGCCCTCATTGGGGAACTGGCCGGGAGCGGGAACGTAGGCATAAACCTCGGTGTCGATGCCGCCGCTCTGGGTGGGAACGGTGAAGTTCAGCGTAACGCTCTGGCTATTGCCGCGAACGAAGGTAGCGGTGCCGGTGGCGTTAATGGTGAGCATATAGTAGCCGCTCGCCACGTTGCTCGTCGGCTGCATCTCGCCGTTGCCATCGATATAAGTGGGCTGAACCGTTACGCCGCCGGTCACGTTGATGGCGGTGATGGAGGAAGCGCCGTAAGTAGCGTACAGGGAGAGAGAAGAGGGATAATAGTTCGTCTGCTGTCCGTTGTAGGTTACGTTGTAAGAACCGTTTACGCCCTCAAAGCTCATATAGCACTCGGGATCGGTAGCCGGATAATCGGGGTCACCGATGCGGAGCGTCAGACCATCAACGGTAACGGGGTTAGTCAGCGCGCCGGTGCTGAAGTTGAAAACATAGCTGTCAAAGCGCGTGAAGTTGCCGCCATACTGGCCCTGAAGGTCAGGATATACGTAAGCGGTCGTAGAGCCTACACCGCTCGTAAGGCTCGCTATATAGGTGAGCGACTGGTTCTGGAGAGCGGCGGGAATCGTCGGAATGGGCTGCGCGGAAATGCGGGGAACTCTGGTGATCGTGCAGTGAGAGCCGTCCGCCTTCGTGAAGTCGACGATTACGTCCGCGTTGCTCGCCGTATTGCCTGAAAGGGTGATGGTATAGGTATAGGTTACGTTAGAAGCGTTGCCGTTGTTGCTGGCAGCGGTGGAAAGGCTGACTTCCTGTACATTAGCACCGCTTACTTTTATGCTTCCTACGTCGCTGCCGAATCCGCTGAGCGCATAGGATGGATCATCCGCAAGAGCGCTAACGGAAAGGACAGAAATAAGAAGAGCTAATATCACTATCAGCGAAATACTACGTTTCGTAGTTGTCATTTTCTTAACATTCCTTTTTGTTATATTTTCCCATGCCTTTGGTCATTCATTCTTTCCCGGGAATGCGAAAAGATGAATGTGCTGCGCCAGAAAGCGCAAAGGTTTTCATTTCTCTCTGTCTGCAAAACATATTTGATGGCAGTTTATATATTTACCGCAGCCTTCTGCGCGGTAAACAGCAGTGAGTAACACGCTCCGTTATGGAGCAAGAAATAATTTGCTGAAATAAAGTGTATGCCAAAAATGCCGCCCGCGGTATCCGTTCCTGCGGTTCCTTCCGGTTTGAACCGCGTTTTCTTCGCCCTTGGCGCGCTCCCTGCGTTCTGCTTTTTGAGCAGAGGCGGATCGTGGCGCACTTCCCCGGGCGGCGTATCTTTTCCCGCTGCGGGTATTCAGTTTTCGATGCGTATCATCATAAGCACGGGGGAAGCCCCGTGGGTGGTTACGGTTTGTGCGCGCAAGGCGCATTATGTTTTGCTCGGCAAAACATAAAAGGGGTACCCCTTTTGGGTGATGTTAAGTATTTGAACAACAAAAAACGGGTATACCAACTCTTCTTCGTGCGTGAAAAGCTGGCATACCCGTATTTGTATGCACAGTAGGCACAAAGCTTACGGCTTCATACCATTCAATGAAAATGCAAGTCTTCTGACTCGCGTTAGGGAGGCAAATCCTGCCTCCTGCGGAAGCTTTCCTACCTTCTCAGGGACGATCCAAAACCGTCCAAAATGGAAGCCTTTCGGCTCACATCGGATTAGTCCGATGCTTCGGAAGTTCCTCACGCTCACAGCGCCGGTTACGCCAGGCATCGCCGCGCGGCACATAGTCCATGCGGCTCACCTTAGTTCCATATACGCGCCCGTCTGACCCCGTGCGGGGCCTTTACAACAAGGCACGGCAAATTCATTATTAAGTTTTTTAATAGCAACACAGTGTTGCCTTAACAAATTATTGCACTGGCAGGCCAGGTTTTCCTTTCAATCAAACGACGCCAAACTTGGCGTCTGTTATGAGAATATCAGATTGTCTTATCTTTGTCAATAAGGAAATGCAGATTTTGTAATTTCGAGGCAATTTGCGCCGATTTTGAGAATTTTGCGCTCGCCATCAAAAGGCCGAAGCTACCCTGCTGTGAAAGCGTTTTTTGTGTTAATACACGCAGCACTTGCAAAAAACGACGATGATATGTAAAATAGAAGAAACATATTATGGCAAGAGGCGTTTGAGCCAAGCGATTTGGCTGGAACGGCGTTCCGGCGCTTCTGCGAAAACGCAGCGAAGCAAGAATACATATTCGGAAGGTGAAGGCACATGATTAAAGACGATCCCTTTTTCTGGTTCAGGCAGAACACGATCACCATCCCCGGAGTGCGGGGTGAGCACAAATTCATGCACATCACAGACACACACGTAAACGTCTCGGATGAAGAATCCACGGACGAAGAACGCGCAACCGCCGAAAAGCAGGATGAAATGTGGAAAACCTTCAAGGGGCGTTTTGCCGAGGCTAACGGCGAGGTTTACGGCGAAGCCCAGCAGATTCCCACTAAGGACGCGTTTGAAAAGCAGCTTGCCCTCGCAGAGGAATTGAAGCCGGAGGCGCTGCTTCTTTCCGGCGATAATCTGGAATATTCTCACCCGACGGGTGAACGCTATCTGACGAAAAAACTCGGCGCCTACACGGGAAAATACATGATAGTCCCCGGCAACCATGAGGATCAGAGCTTCGGCACGCTTTGGAGCCCCGGCGTCAAGGTTTTGGACTTCGAGGGCTTTCGCATCGCCGCTGTGGATGACAGCCGCAAGACCGTTTCCCCGGAGGATCTGAGCACGCTCCGCAGTCTCTGCGACGAGGGCGTCCCGCTCATTATTCTCTGCCACATCCCTCTTTCCACGCCCAACTGCAAGGCGCTTTGCAAGGAGAAGATGACCCACATGGACGATTATTTCTATATTGACAGCGAGGCTGAGGACGAGTGTGCCAGGGGCTTCGTGCGGCTCTGCATGGAGAGCGACGCCGTTAAGGCTCTTATCTGCGGCCACGTTCACGGATACTATAAGATGGAACTCATCCCCGGCAAGCCCCAGATCATCGGCTCGCAGGGCATGGCGGGCGCGGTGGACTTAATCACCGTTACCGGCTGAGGCGAAGCCGGAAGGAGCGATGTCGGATGCCCATCTGGAACCCGTGGCACGGCTGCCGCAAAATAAGCCCCGGATGCGCCAACTGCTATGTCTACCGGCGGGACGAGAGCATCGGCAAGGATGCGTCGGTCGTGGCAAAAACGCGCGACTACGCCCTGCCCTTAATGAAGAACAGGCAGGGCGAATACAAGCTCAGGGCGGAGGACGGGGTAGTCTTTGCCTGCATGACCTCGGATTTTTTCCTCGATGCCGCCGACCCCTGGCGGCAGGACTGCTGGGACATGATACGACAAAGACGGGACCTTCGCTTCCACATCATCACGAAACGCATTGACCGCTTCGAGCTGTGCCTGCCTCCCGACTGGGGCGACGGCTGGGAGCATGTGACAATATGTTCCACCTGTGAAAACCAGGACAGGACGGACTATCGCCTGCCGATTCTTCTAAGGCTTCCGATAAAACACCGCGAGGTAATCTCCGAGCCCATGCTCGAAGCGATAAACATGGAAAAATATCTATCCACCGGGCTCATAGAGCACGTTACCTGCGGCGGTGAATCCGGCAATAAGGTCCGCCCCTGCGATTTTGCGTGGATTCAGGAAATACGGCGGGAATGCGTTCAATACCGCGTACCGTTCACCTTCAAGCAAACCGGAGCGCTGTTTATAAAGGACGGCAGGACCTACCGAATAGCGCGCAGAGACCAGATCCCGCAGGCAAGGAAATCCGGCTGCAGCTATTATCCCGGCGCGGACACGCCATAATAAAACCGAAAAGCCAACGCCAATTATTAGATATTAGTATAAACCGGCCGATGAGCAATCCAATGAAGCGCCCCCTGTCAAGTAGACAGTGAAAAAACGAAATAGTTTTGAGTGGAAATTCCACCCTGCTGCGCAGCAGGGTGGAATTTTTCACGCGGCGGCGCGATGGAACTCCATCGGCGTCATGCATTTTAGCCTCTGCTGGTAGCGTTTGTTGTTGTAAAAATTTAGGTATTGTTCTATTGCTGAAATCAAATCTTCGCGCGAAGCAAATTTTTTCAGGTAATACATCTCTGACTTGAGGATTCCCCAAAAGCCCTCCATAGGACCGTTATCAATACATCTTCCGACGCGTGACATACTCTGCCGCATATTGGCGGCAACAAGCTTGCTGTGGAATATCTTGCTTGTGTATTGAAATCCTCTGTCGCTATGAAACAGCGGATGAGCATTCGGATTTGATCGTACCGCTTCGTCAAACGTATCGAACACAAGCGGATTGTTGTTGCTGTCACCGATCTTGTACGAAACGATCCTTCTGTCATACAAATCAAGAATGGCGCTCAAATACACTTTCTTAACTTCCGCACCAACGTAGTATTTGAATTCCGTTACGTCCGTGAGCCATTTTTCATTAGGCTTGTCCGCATGAAAATCTCTGTTCAGAATGTTTTCGGCGGTTACTTCCGGCGTAGACTTGATGTAGTTGTATCTCTTCTTCCTGCACACGGATTTTAAGTGTAGTATCTGCATCAATCTCCGAATACGTTTCTTGTTGTAATGAGTATCGTGTTCCCGGTTGACCGTAATCGTCATCTGCCGGTATCCGAGTATCCCGTCTTGTTCTTCATACAACGCCTTGATCCATTCTACGATCTGCTCATTTTCAAGTTGTCTGTCGCTCGGTGTCCGTTTCAGCCACTTGTAATATGCAGATCTGTTTGCATTTAACATCCGACATAGCTTTTCAATGGGGTATTCCTCGGATATGTGTATGTACTGTATCGCTTTGTAGTAATCATCCTGCCTTACTCCGCTGATCAGTCGCCTCCTCTCAACTCCCTCAATTTTTTTAGCAATTTGTTCTCCATTTCTGCGTCTTTGAGCTGTGCTTTCAATATCTTGTTTTCCATACGAAGACGCTCTGTTTCACTCATTTCTTCTAACGGCTTCGCTCTTCCTCTGCCGTCTTTTAATCCGTCTATCCCTTTTTCCTCATACTTTCTCACCCATGCGTATATTTGCTGGTATGAGACTCCGTATGTCTGAATCGTCAGCGGATAGTCCTTCCCGTGCTCAATGCAGAACGCTACTATTTCCGCCCGCTCTTCTTGTGTCGTTTTTCTTCCCTTGGTCATATAGATCTCCGTTCCGGCTCCTCGCCTTTCTTTGAATCCTTTATGACCATTATACCACTTTATCCAGTCTTGTAATGTGGTATGACTTGATATCTTGAATTGTTTGCATATTTCATATTGACTTCCTTTCCCTTCGAAATATGCTTGTAACGCTTG
>JAEEUX010000025.1 GCA_016290695.1 Oscillospiraceae bacterium | reverse complement strand
TTCGTCCTCAAAGCTCAACGCCTCGGCGTTCATCTCCAAAAATGCGATTTTTTCAGCCAAAGCTCCGGCGTTTTTCTTTGCCTCGGCGAGCATGTTCGGGGTGAGGTCTATGGCTGTAACGCAATAACCCGCCTCGGCCAGAATAATGGCGAAAACCCCCGGCCCTGTGCCGACCTCCAGCACACGGAGCTCCTGCGGCCTTCTTTCGGGAAAGCGGGTGCGGATCTGCTCGCAGATAGTCTCGCGCCAGACCTCGCGGCTGCGTGATGACAGTTCCCTTTGGTTTATTTCAGAATAGCTGGGCGCGCGCTGCGTCCAGTATGCTTTATTTTCAGATAATATGTCCTGTTTTAACGCCATAAGCAACCATGGCCCCTTTTCGATGATGTTAAGCGACGAGCACTGATACAGCAGCACTCCGTATTCCTTTCCGCAGATAAGCACATAGGGAACGAGCAACTCCGTCACCTCTATGCGGATTTAATTCTTGACTGTTTTCCCTGTGACAAGCTCATGTTCCGCAATATATTTTTGCATTCGAGTCTCCTTATTTTTTCGCCCAGAACAGGAAAAGCGGGGCGTCACAAAGGTCATTTTGCCGCAGGATACGTCTGCCCGCAGCCTTATCATCGCCATATTCGGAAAAGCCCGCGGCTTCGGCAAGCTCCCTGTCCCACGCAGGGCGCTTATGCAGGCTCGCGGGCATCGCAAGCGTGATTTCGTCGCATTCGCGCTGCAGCTCCGGCGTGACACCGATGTGCCCATAGACGTCCTCGGGCTTTATCCGCGAGGCCTTCTGATTATGGTTGCGGACGTTGTCGGCGTAATTTGCGTCAAAGTTCAGCACGATTCCGCCCGGGCGCAGGAGGCGATACCATTCGCGATACGCGCGTAAAGGGTCGGGCAGTGTCCACGTAACGTTGCGGCTGACTATCGCGTCGAAGCTTTCCGAAGGAAAATCCGTTGCCTGCACATCTGCCTGAAGGAAGCGGACGCTCGCCTCAAACGCCTTTGCCGTTGCCTCGGCCTCGGCAAGCATGGCGGGCGTCATATCGACGCCGGTAACTCGGTGCCCCGCCCTGGCGAGCAGAATGGCGAAGTAGCCCGTGCCCGTGCCCGCATCCAATATATCAAGAGGCTTTCTCTGCGGGAGGAGCGCGTTTATCTCCGAGAGCCAGCGCTCGCTGATAGCGTCCTGCAGCTCGTTTCTGCGGACGGTGCTGAAATCATGGGTGCGCACCGTCCAGTAATTCTGCACCCGATGAGTAGTGTTTTCCGTCATTGTGTTACCTCAAAGCTCCATTACGGAGTCTATCAGATTGCGCGTATACTCTTCGCGCGGCGAGCTTATTATCTTCCTCGCTTCGCCCTCTTCAATGATCGCGCCGCCCCTCATCACCATTATACGGCTGCACAGGCAGCTCACGACCGCAAGATCGTGCGAAACGAACACGGCTGACATCTCGCGCTCGCGGCAAATATCAGCGAGCAGGCGAAGTATCTGCGCCTGCGAAGAAACATCCAGAGCGCTCGTAACCTCGTCGCAGAGCAGTATTTCCGGATTTACCGCAATCGCGCGGGCTATCGCGAGGCGCTGACACTGCCCGCCGCTGAGCTGGCGCGGAAGTCTGTCCATCAGCTCGGGCGAAAGGCCCACCGAGGCGCAAAGCGCCGCTTTGTCAAAGTCCGCACCACCGCAGAGATTGCGGACGGTCTCGCCGATAGAGGCCGCGATCGTGCGTCTCGGGTGGAAAGACGCCGGGGCGTCCTGAAAAATCATCTGAATGGCGCGGTAATCGTTTTTTGTGCGGCGCGCAGACAGACGCCTGCCATTGAGAAGAACCTCGCCGGAAGACGGCGTCTCCAAGCCGCTGAGCAGCTTCAGCAGCGTTGATTTACCGCTACCGCTCTCACCCACAACGCCCAGAACCTCGCCCTTGTTCAGACAAATGTCCACACCCCGCAGGGCAAAAACGGACTTGCGGGAGCCGGAGTAGCGTTTGGACAGGTTTTTCCCTTCCAGAATAATCACATTGCCGCCCCCTCTCCTCCGCAGCAGGCGGCGAAGCAGTTTTCTCCCGTCCGCCGCAATTCATATCGTCTGCCGCCGCAATTCTCCGCGGCACAGGGGCAGCGGTCGCGGAATTCACAGCCGAGCTCAGCAGGGCCGGTGAGCGCGGGCTGCCCCGCAAGTCCCTCCGGCATGCCACCTTCGAGCGTCGGGACGGCGGCTATAAGGCTTTTTGTGTAAGGGTGCTTTGGATGGTTCAGAAGCTCCGTCGCATCACCGAGCTCCACCAACCGCCCCGCATACATAACGCCTATGCGGTCCGCAAGGAACCGGGCAAGCGCCACGTTATGCGTGACGATTATCTGAGTAATCCCGTTTTCGTCGCGAAGCTTTTTGAATTCCTTCGCCACCTGTAATTGGATGGTGGCGTCCAGTGCGCTCGTCGGTTCGTCGCCGAGAAGAAGATCCTGCCCCAGCAGCATCGCGAGCGAAATAGCCATGCGCTGGTTCATGCCTCCGCTGAGCGCATAGGGACATTCGCGCAGAAGCTTCACGCCGTCCGGCAGCTCAAGCTTCTCAAGCGCGTCTGCCGCCTGACGTTCAAAAGACGCGGCATTATATTTTCCGTGGCTTTTCAGGGCTTCGATGAACTGCGCGCGATAGCTGCGTATGGGATTGAAGGCCGCGCCCGGATTTTGAAGCACCATGCCCATAGTAATACGGCTGCGCCGCGCGCGTTCCTTCGGCGGCAAAGCGGTAAGGTCTATGCCGTCGAGGATTATTTCTCCTGCTTGAAGCGTTATTTCCGGCGAGAAAATGAGCGTCTTCAGGAGCGTGGATTTTCCGCAGCCGCTTTCTCCGACGAGGCAGAGTATTTCGCCGCGCCGCAGCGTGAACGACACATCCGCCACGGCGATGTGCCCGTTATAGCCTGCGCTGAGGCGGGAAACGGAAAGAATCGTATCGCTCATTGCTCCACCCCCACGTCCAGATAGTCACGCACGCAGTCGCCAAGGTAATTGAAAATCATTACGGTAATAACTGTCGCGCCGGCGGGAGCGAGCACCGCCCACGGCGCAAGCTGGATATAGGAACGGGAAAGATTTATCATGCTGCCCCACTCCGCCTGAGGCTCGGTAACGCCTATGCCGAGGAACGAAAGCCCAGCAATTCCTATCATCATTACGCCAATCTGCGTGGCAGCGTTTACAACAAGCGGCCCGAGAATATTCGGAAGCAGCGTTTTCAGCAGGATGCTCCCCGCGCCGCAGCCGGAGAGCCGGGCGGCATGGACATACGGTTCCTCCTTCAGCGCAAGCACCTGCGCCCGGGCAAGGCGGGCATACAGCGTCCATCCAGTTATGCCCATGGCAAGCATGGCGTTGCCCATGCCTCCGCCGAGGATTCCCGCGACGGCAATGGCGATAACCATTTGCGGAAAAGCGAGCATAACGTCGGCAAGACGCATGACGACGGCGTCGACAGCGCCGCCGAACCAGCCCGCGAGCATCCCCAGCGCCGTTCCGGCCGCAAACGTTATCGCCACCAATGACACGGCGGAGAAAATCGAGGTGCGCGCGCCCATCAAAACGCGGGAGCAGATGCAGCGCCCGTAACGGTCGGTTCCAAAGGGGTATTCCGCGCAGGGCGGATGGTTCATCATGCTCGCCGAGGTCGCGTTGGGGTCGTTTGGGCAGAGCTGCGGCGCGAGCAGGCTTACAGCTATCAGTATACCTGCAAGGATGAGAAAAACTATCAGCTTTTTTCGCGTGCGGGGAGAAGTCGTTTGTTTCATGCGCGCCTCACTGTTGCCTCAGCCGCGGGTCTATCCAGCGGTAGCTGATGTCGGTCAAAAGGTTGATAAGTACATATATCGTGGAAGTAAAGAGCACAAAGCCCTGAATAACGGGATAATCGCGGTTCGTAATGGCGTCCATTGCCAGCTTGCCGAGCCCCGGCCAGCGGAAGATGGTTTCGATGACCACGCTGCCGCCAAGCAGAGTCCCTATTGAAAGGCCCACGACGGTGAGGATGGGGATAGAGGCGTTATGCAGCACGTTGCGGAGTATGTAGCGCCGTTTGACACCTCGCGTGACTGCTGCGGCAACATAAGGCTTGCCGAGCTGCTCCAGAATCTCCGCGCGAAACTGCCGGATAAAGCGCCCGCAAATCGGGATGAACAGCGCAAGACACGGCAAAATCAGGCCGCGCACGCTGCCATCCGCAACTACCGGGAGCAAACGGGCGCGGACGCAAAGATAATACATCAGCAGGACGGAAATAAGAAAATTCGGCAGCGAATTGCCGACGAAGCTGCAAAAACGGATAAAATAATCCAGTACGGAATTTTTCTTGAGCGCCGTAAGAACGGCAAGAGGAAGCGACACGACAAGCGACAGAATAAGGCTTGACAGGGTCAGTACCGCGGTATAGCTCATGCCTTTGGCAAGCTTGTCCGCAACGGAAAACCCGTCCTTGAAGGACACGCCCAAATCAAGACGAAGCGCATTGAGCACCCAATTCCCGTACTGCTCCAAAAACGGTCTGAGCAGGCCCATACGCTCGCGCGTCCTTTCCAGAACCTCATCGGATACGGCAACGCCATGAGCATAGAGCTTTTTCATCGCCGCGTCGCCCGGAGCAAGATACATCAGCAGATAGGTCAGAAAGCTTACGGCAAGCATTATCCAGACAAGGTGAAGCAGGCGCTTCACGATGTATTTTCCCATGTGTGATTCACTTCCTTAAAACAACCAATAGGCGAAGCCGTTTTTCTCCGGCTCCGCCCTTGGCTTGGATCATCTTATCCATGAAAACTTGGCTTCCATGGCGAATTTTTTATTATCGGTTTGTATCGGTTGCGGCGCTCACGCCGTAGAAGTCGAAGGGGCAGTTTTCCGCGATTCCGCTAACGCCTTTGGCGGTAACGGTGGTCTTGTTGAAGAGTCCCACATAACCGAAGGCGTTGTCGTCTATCGTCATCTGAACTATCTTGTTGGCGAGCTGTGCGCGTTTCGCAGTGTCGGTCTCATACTGGAGTTCGTTGATTAGCGCCTCGCTCTCCGCGGTCGGGAAGCCCGCCTGCGCCCACTTGCAGCTCTGGCGATAGAGCGCGTCAACGGCGTAGTAGGGGTCTCCGGCCTTGTCCGCTATCATGCAGTAGAGGGCGATGTCGTAATCGCCGGTCGCGATATATGTGGCGTCGGGGTCCTCCTGAACAGTCAGAGTGGCGTCAATGCCGACGTTCTTGAGCTGCTCCTGCATGAGGACTGCGATCGTATCGAGCGAACGGGCGGCATAGTAGCAGATATTAACGCTAAGCGGCGCACCGTCCTTTTCATAGACGCCGTCCGCGCCCAGGGTATATCCGTCCGCCTCAAGGGCCGCCTTGGCCTTCGCGGCGTCGGGCGCGTTTTTGGTGACCTTGCCATAGGGAGCGCTCGCGCCGAAGGGGCCGACGGCGGGAGAAACCGTGCCGCTGAGGAAAGCTGCCATGGCAGAGTTGTCTACCGTAAGATTGATGGCCTCGCGCACCTTGTCGCTGAGGCGGGTCTTGTTGAGAACGTAGAACTGAAGGCGCGTCGCGGGGATCTCCGTGAGAGTGTAGGTCGCCGGGTCGGCGCCGTAAATCTCCTTCGCGGCGGCAGTGACGCTTGTATAACCGTCAATGTCGCCGGCCTGCATGGCGTTGAGTTTGGTCTCGTCATCCTGCATATAGTAGAATACCGCGCCGTCGAGCTTGACTTCGCCGTTCCAGTAAGCGGTGTTCTTCACGACCTCGACGGTTCCCTCCGGCTCAAAGGACTTTAAGACAAAGGGGCCCGTGCAGATGGGAGCGTTGTCAAAATCCGTGGTGGCGTCGAGCTCCATGATGGCAAACTCGGGCGCGGAAAGGTCGCTGAGCATGGTGGGATAAACCTCAGGCGTAGTGATGGAAAACGCCTTGTCACCGGCTGCCTCAAAGCTGAAATCCGAGAGATAGGCCATGCGCTCATTCACCTCAGCAAGACGCTGAAGATTGCGGATAACCATTTCGGCCGTGAGAGCCGTTCCGTTGGAAAAGCTCGCGTCGGCAAGCTCTATATTCCAGGTTTTGCCATCATCACTGACCGTATAGCTTTTCGCGAGCAGCGGCTGGATAGAAAGGTCGTCAGCCACGCGGAAGAGCGTTTCGCTCATACCATAAATTGACGTATACCAGCCGTAATAGTCCTTGTGGGCGTCGAGGCTGGGATAAGCAAAGCTCTCGGCAAGACGCAAAACCTTCGGTTCTGCGGAAGCTTCTGCCTGAGTGTCAGCCTCAGGCTGCGCCTGTGCGTCAGGCTGTGGCTGGCTGTTCGTTCCGCATGCCGCAAGAGCAAGCAACATGCACAGGGCAAGCAATAAAGCAAGCAGATTTCTCTTTTTCATTATGTAAGACTTCCTTTTTCATAGAATACATGCGCCATTCCGGCAATTATTTTTATTTTAATTTAAATCAGTATAAGCCGGAACCCCCCCGGGGGGATATTTTTTAAACTTTGTAAATAACGGCAAAAAACTTGAACTGGGAGTGCAGGCGAGATATGTATATTGTTTCTGGCGCTTGCGCGTTTTCGCTATATGTTGAATCCAGAATGCTATTATCACAAAACGTCCTCATAAATGCAGACTAAGAAAAAATATAAAATTCATCCCCCAGGGGGGCTTAATATGCTTCGCAGCGCATGCTATACTTCAAAACATAGCTTTATCCCTTAACAAATCTTTTACTGCACGAAAGAGGTCAACACTGTGCTTTAACCATATCTTCGCTTATGACAAATATGCTTGCCCGTCTGCAGACGTGTTTTAAATTAATCCTTTATGAACATTCGCACCATCAAGAAAATGATGAAATCTGAAGAACATGAAGCCGCCCTGTTGAACGCCATAATATGCTTTCTGAAAGATGAAAACAGGCTGTTGGAATTATAATGAAGTAACGATTGGGACATGGGGTAGTATCCCAATTAATGTGTAAACACCGTTTCCGGTGCAAAACAGGGCAGAATACATTATAGTTTCTACAGATCACCACCGTCGCCCTTCTATTCCTTATCTCTGTAATAAACCTTAACTCTGGTTCCTTCTATATCGCATGGTGACACATCGGATATTGCAGGCGATGGGCAGACTCGCCCCTTGTGAGTGAGTTCAGACCGTTTCATGCACCGTGTAGAGATTGGAGGTTTTCCCGTACTCCTTTTCCTTATATTTTCGGAAGCGATGCTTTCGTTCGACAAAGCCCTCTGCTTCCAGCTCGTTGAGAGCGCGGTAGACCGTGCTCTCGGAAATATGCAAATCAGAGGCAATGCGCCGGATTGACGGAAAGCATTGCCTCTCTTTATTTGCCCGTTCGCTGAGGTACCTATAAACGTTTATCGCGCGGCTCGGGAGGCCGGATGCATAGATGGTATCGAAATAGCTCATGCCACGCCTCCTACGTTCGTATTTTCTGCGTATTTTTCGCCGGCGTATGGGCACCAGGCTGGCTTTCTTCTGACACGCCTTCAGCCATTCCGCTTGCGGGGATACTATCTTCTTTAGCCGTTTCTTCGCAGTCGGAACTGAACCTCTTCTCAATTTCAGCCTCCAGTTCTTCTCTGCTTGCGTAGGCAACCGGTCGAGCGGTCTTTTCCTCTACGGAATAGGGCTGATCGAAGGTAATGCCCCAATCGAGAAACAGACGCAGCTTCACGAGCATCGGATGGCATCCGGTCTTTGTTACGATAAACTGCCCCTTCGGCATGGTTTTCAGCTCGTCCGGCGACAGCAGCGGCCTTGCTATCATTTCCAGCGACTCGCCCGGACTGTTCGCGTTTTTGTTGACCGTTCCACTCAAAGCCGTGCGTGAACCCAGAGCCGCGGAGAGATCGTCCGCAGTCTTTGACGCCGGAGCGAAGCCGCCGAAGAGCACCACCTGACAGTTATCCACTATAATCTCAGAGCCCTCTGTGCCATAGTTTTTCTGGAGCTGACCTGTTATAGACTGCACAATCGGCACGAGCATCATGCGTCTGCTGCGCGAGGCAGAGAACATAAGTTCAAGTGACTGGATGGGCGGGCAGGAGCCAAGCTCATCGCAATAGAATACAACGCGATTCGGCAGCTTGCCGCCATGCTCGTCGGCAACGGTCAGAATCTCGCGGTAGAGATTCTGGATAATTAAGCTCACCATAAAATATTTCGTGTTGTCTTCCTCCGGAAGCACCACAAAGATTGCCGACTTCTCCTTACAGAACTGCTCCGCATCGATTGCAGTTTCAAAGCATAATATCTGCTCCATCTCGCTATCCAGGAAGGCATTAAGGCGGGAGAGCACCGTTGAGATAACGGAGGCCATCGCCTGGTCGGACGTGTTGAGCGCTGCGCCGGCGAACCATTTTGCCTTATGCTCCGCAGGGAGCCGGTTCATAAGAATCTGGAAACGGCTTTTCCCCCTCACGCCACTCGGTGCGAGCAGCTCCTGCACGAGCTTATACACGGAAACGATGTGCCGTTTTTCAACAGGATTGCCCTTTTCATCCTTTGTAGGAAGGAACTCCGCCGCAAGCAGAAGCGCCGCGCAGAGAAGTCCCTCCGCCGCGTCGTAGAAGAAAGCGTTCTGCCCGTAATCTGTGTCTCCGCTTGTGTTTATGAGCGTCTTGGCAAGAATCTTCGCATACTTTTCCGACTTTGCCTTTGCGGCAAGATTCTTGGGATTTTTCTTGTATATATTCATGTATTTGTTTATCAGGTTCAGAAGATTGAAGCCGTCCGACCTCGTCGGATTTCGCAGGTCGAGGATCGCAACGTGGTATCCGTATTTATCATGCGCGATGCCCGCGTAATTGCGGAAGAGGTCGCCCTTGGTATCCGTCGTGAGGAAGGACATTCCCGTTGCGCAGGCGTACTCAAGATTCGGATAGAGGAAGTAGGCCGTTTTGCCCGCGCCGCTGGCGGCAACCATAAGCGCATGGATATCGTCCGAATCCACGATGGCCTTAACTTCATTCTTTCTGCCCGTGCAGCCGACAATCAGGCCCTGCTTCTTTGGCCTGTTCAATCCTTTACGCCATTCCTGCGGACAGAACGGCACTATATCATATGTTTTCCTGATTTCTTTCTTCGTGGCGAAGCGGGCCGTGCCGTGCTGCCCGTCGCCTACGGTTCTGGATTTGATGCCGTTTAGCGTGTAATGGTGCGACAGCATAGCGAGCCCGCCTATCACAATAAACATGACGGCTCCGGCTATGACAATCGGCATAACGCCGCTCATCGCGATTTCTTCTATTGAACGCTGTATGAATTCTAAGTTCATGAGACCTCCTATGTTATTTCCATTGTCGCCTCCGCCTCCGCGCAAAGTTCATCGTTTCATAGACGGCTGTGCAATACTTCTATTGAGAAGTTGCCTTGGATTTTGGTCTACTTCTCAACAATTATATTGATTTTTCCGTTCCGGCGAGTATAATATCTATTGAGAAGTTGTACAATAATCATATGCAAGTTCTCAACGGAGGTGTCTGCAATGGATATTAAGCGGGATAAATATCTGCAAAAGCTCATCTCATATATGTGGGATGGTCAGATCAAGGTGATTACCGGCATCCGCCGATGCGGAAAGTCCTATCTTTTGCGTACAATATTCAAAAACTATCTGCAGGAGCAAGGGGTAACCGAAGATCACATTCTTGTCTATGAACTGGACCTCGCCAGGGATATTCGCTATCGCAATCCGCTGGAGCTTGCGAAAGCAGTCAGGACGCATGTGGAAGGACAGCGTGATCGCTATTATCTGTTCGTCGATGAGATTCAGATGTCCGACGAAGTGCCAAACCCATATAATCCGGAGGGAAAAGCTATCACGTTCTATGATGCGCTGAACGATTTGAAATCCCTTTCCAACCTCGACATCTACGTGACCGGCAGCAACTCAAAAATGCTCTCCAGTGATATACTCACAGAATTCCGAGGCCGCAGCGATGAGATTCGTGTTCATCCCCTCAGCTTCGCTGAATACTACTCCGCAGTGGGCGGTGATAAGCAGGACGCCTTTGAAGACTATGCCTTCTACGGCGGTATGCCGCTGATTCTTTCGAGACCAGACGACACCGCCAAGATGAATTATCTCAAGACACTTTTTTCCGAGGTTTATTTAAAGGATATCG
This sequence comes from Oscillospiraceae bacterium, assembly GCA_016290695.1. Lineage (GTDB taxonomy): Bacteria > Bacillota > Clostridia > Oscillospirales > Oscillospiraceae > RGIG6375. Next base: position 6,584 of record JAEEUX010000025.1, on the reverse strand, counting down.
TAGAACGCAAAAAGATCCGACGAGAGGATGTTCTTTCTGCCACGCTTGATTTACTCTGTTCCTCCGTTGGTTCTCTTACGAATCCGAACAACATTGCCAATGCTCTGAATTCCCGGCAAAAGCTGGCGGGAGAAAACACGGTAGCCCCCAACACCGTCAAGGCTTATATCGGCCATTTGTCAGACGCCTATTTATTTGAAGAGTGCCGTCGCTACGATGTGAAGGGCAAGGATTATTTCGATTATCCCAATAAGTATTATTGCGATGATCTGGGGCTTCGTAATGCTCGCATCGGCTTCCGGCAGCAGGAAATGACGCATATCATGGAGAACATCATCTATAATGATCTTCGCATACGCGGATGCGAGGTAGATATCGGCATCGTTTATTCCTCTGAAAAGAATAACAACGGTCAAGTCGTCCAGGTTGCTCGCGAGATAGATTTCATTGCAACTCGCGGAGGAAAAAAGACGTATATCCAGTCCGCCTATGCTCTCGAAGATGAACAAAAGGTCGTTACCGAGAGCAAGCCGTTAAGCCTTACCGGCGATTTCTTCCCCAAGATCATCATACGGCACGATATACGTAAACGCTGGTATGACGACAATGGCGTTTTGAATATCGGCGTCATTGATTTTCTTCTGGATGACACGCTCCTTTAACTTTTTTATGAATGATCCCCTGAAGTTTTGTTGAACTTCGGGGGATTTCATTTGTTTAAGCAACGTGCTCGCTATATTTCAAGATTTTCAGAAGCTGTTCTGAGCCGGGCTCTACAATTTGCTTTTCTTTTTTGTGGTGGAATATCGCAAGCTCATCCATTACACTTTGTATGAATTCTAAGTTCATGAGACCTCCTATGTTATTTCCATTGTCGCCTCCGCCTCCGCGCACAGATCGTCGTTCCAGTCTTTGTGCTGCGGCAGGTCGACGCTCACCGCTATACCTCGTTCCTCGCACTCATGCCGCAGCCGTTCCGTTGCCTTTATACCGGCCTCATCGTTATCCATACAAAAAGTTACTTCCCGGATCGCCGGATGAAGCTCCAGCATTTTCAGCATTGCGTGCTTTGCGGTACCGCACAGCGCTACGTAGCTGTTTTCTTTCCAGTCCCCGTCTGTGAGCGAGATATACGAAAGCATATCTATTGGTGCCTCAAACACGAAGAGGCGGTCATTTGTTCCATCGTAATGAAAGCTGTACGCGGAATCGCCGCCTTCAATGTTCAAACGAAACGGTGCGGCGAATGAATTGGTACTTCTCAGGTGCGCGTGCTTTGCTATGCCGTGTTCATCTTTTCCGACGAACACGGCATTATGCTTTGCGTCTTCATAGAGCAGTTTCGCGTGAGCAAACTCAGCGACAACATTCTGCGCGATGTATCGCTGCTTCACGAGATAGGCAAACACCCGGCGCATATCGGCATTAGCCTTGGGAAGCGCGAAGACTTTTCGTTCTGAATGAGTGTTCTCTTTTTCTGCGCTCAGGGTATAGTTTCCGCCGAGCAGAGCGCAGACCGCGTCCTGAAACGAAAGTCCATAGTGCTGCATGACAAAATCTATCGGATAGCCACCGCGCTCGCAGGCGTGATCATACCACTTGTTCCCGCGGACGGTTATGCTGCGGTCGCTCTCCATCCGTTTCTCGCGTCCGGACGGAAGCAGACGCTCCCCGCGCGAGAGAAGGAACAATTCAAGATCCGTCGCGTTCGCCGTTTCTATCTGTTCGTCTGTAAAGTTTATGTACTCACTCATCATTTTCTCCGTATTCTTTACCGAACCATCGTTGTTGAGATATCATCGTCGTGGTCATCCGGTTTATGTCCGGCAGCCATACGTTTCCTTTGAAGGTATCGTCTGCGCTTTGAGTCTACATGCAGGCCGTCCGGATTTGTCGGCAGAATAGAATTTGCTCGGAACACCCGGCTCATGTAATACAGCAGCCTCGCCGCAGAAGAAAGGAGCGCAGGATCTGTGGAATGATCCGTGCGCTCCGACTTCGTTTCGGCATATGTATTTCCTTGCGCTGAATACGCTCTTGGGGTATCGTCTTCCCAATCCGCGCCTTCTCCGGTTTTCCTGTCAACAGGAAAATACTCTTCCGGTTCGGCTCTGTTTTCAGGCCGGAATCTTCCCCGGCGTATGTCCTCCGCGTCCTTTATTATCAGGTTCTTTATGGCTCGGAATTCCTTTCTCTGTGAGATAGGAACTCTTGGCGCGATGTCAGTTCTGTAATACGAAGCGACCTGTTCATGTATATCGCACCATGCGCCGTAGAACGCCGCCACGTCCGGCTGCTTTTCAAGTTCGTCGACGATGCTGTCCACTATGGTCTTAAGCGGCTTCGGAAGATAGCCGTACATCTTTTTCCCTTTGCAGTTATCAAGAGCACTGACCAGCTCAGACATTTTCTCTGTTATAACAGCGTTCTCGTGCGTGCCTGAGCCCATCTTCTCTATTGCTTCGCTCATAACGCTCTGGGCGGCGTCCCGAAGCTCTTTATAGGCAATATCTTTCCGGACGTACAGCTCATACATCTCTCCCTCAAAGATATCGTTCGTCATTACGGAGCGCAGCGTATCAACACCTTGCCGGGACAGGAAGCCTTCGGTCTCATCATCTGACCACGCCATAAGATGAATGTGAGGATGATGCCCCTCGTTATGGAAGGCCGCATACCATTTGAGATTGTCAGGCTGAATTTTCAAAGCCGAAGCAAGACCGTCCTGATGAGCGCATATCAGATTCCTCCATCTCTCGGCTGACTCATATCCGAGCCGTGCAGCGTCTTCTCTGCGCAGAGAATATATTATCGTCCACACTGTGCCTCTATGCTCAGCGAGTTCATTCATCGCTTTGTGCAGATCAGTGCTGCTATGTGAACCGAAGAGGCCATGCGTTCCTCGCTTCTCTGCGCGCGGACGAGTCGCAATGTACTTCATGTAAATACTTTTCGGCTGCATATCATCCCGATTGAAATCAACTGCGGTGGAAATGAACGACGACGCATTCGAGACAGTCGGCGCGGAAATATAATCTCTGTACTCAAACATTTCAGCAGCGTCGGGGAAGTCCTCAAGCAGAGCATTTATTACCTTCTGCTGCTTTACCGTTGCCGGAGCATTACCCTTAATCATCTCAACGCCCTGCCTCGTGGCAATGTATTTCATGTATCCTTTTGCGCTGCCCTTTATGAAGCCGCACTTCTGAACCAGCCTGACCATCGCTTACAGTTCCTTCTGAAATTTCAGGTCGTCGAGAAAAGAAATCTCACCGTTCGTTTCCTTCACTTCTCTGACGCCTCGCCCGCGCAGTTTATCATAGAGCGGAATGTCTATGTCCGACTCGGCGGCAAGTATATGATTGCATATATTCTGCTCGACACAGAGTTTGAACAGCAGCCGTCCGAGCTTCTTCTTGCTCTGTTCGAGTATACCGTTGAGCGAGTCGCTGACGACGCGCGGAAGGTATGCGCTCGAATCATTGCACTTGAGATAGCCCGTGTAGAAAAGTATGGCTTTTTCAATGAACTCGTTTCGTGTTCCGCAGTTATCCTGTTGGAAATGAGTTTCGACAATATTCCATGTTTTAGGGCTCAAACGCACTGTATGTTTATCTCTCTTCATTGTATCATCTCCTTGTAAATGCCGTCACCTGAACTGCCTGCAAACAGGGCAAATCAGGAGACTTTCAGATTAATCGCCGTCACTTGGCTTTTGCAAACGGCAAATCGCCGTCACTTTGAAAGCCGCAAACCCCTGCCCGCACCGCGGGAAGGTGTGATTGCGCCGGCGAATCGCCGTCAGCGCTTTCTCCTGCTTTTATTGTTCCGCGGAACACCCTCTCAAAATCCGCCCAAAACGCATCCAAAACGCCCGTCAGGGGTACTTGCTCCACCTCCCGGTACAGCATCGCACACAGCGCAAACAAATGGGCAAGTACGCGGACAGGATGCCGGACTTTTCCTTCGTCCCCCGGAATACTCGAAACCGCAGGAAAGCACAGCAAAATCCAGCCTGAAAAGCCGAAATTTCACAGCGAAAAAAGCAGATAATATTTTCCCTTCTGAACTTAAAACTCAGATGGCCTCATCAGTTTTCTCCGCTCAAAATTATCCGCTGCCCTCCGTTGAGAGGACTCAGCCTCGGCCGCTTCGAGCTGCCTGGCATAAAATTTTTCAATCGCCTCGCGGACAGGACGGATATGATATTTCATCGTGCCGTTCCACTTTGTGCCGTCCCTGTGAACGACCGTCGTGTGCTCCGCCGTAATGAGTCCGCGTTCCTCCAGCACGGCAACGTATTTTCTCACGGTGTTGGGACTGACATGGAGCGCAGCGGCGATGGTTTTGTAGCTGGCGTTGCACTCGAAGGTTCTGCGGTTCTCGATGTAGAGCAGGTAACCGTAGATCGCAAGCGCTGTCGGATGCAGTCCGAGCAGATAGATTTCGTTCGGCATCGGGAAGTAGTTTTTGAATTGGTGCTCAGTCATTTTGAGCCTCCTTTGAAGAAAAAAATGTCACGACCGATTTCGTTCAGAGAAAAAAATTAATCACGGTCCTACTGCGTGTCCAAATTTTTTCTCAGTCTCATGTGCTTGAACCGTGACTCGTATCGGTCTGTTCATCATCTATGATAAAAAATAAAGTACCAGCCTAATTGGTACTTTGAAAAATTTTTTATAAAAATTTTCCGGAGTGCAGCCTTGCTTTAGCTTCACTCCGGAAAGTTTTCTTTGTTTACTGTTGTGCAATTAATTCGCCGCACCCCCTTATCAAAGCGACCGAGATTGTCGAGCAATACCGCCGTGACCTGTCAGATTGGGAGCGTAAGGTGAAATCCAACCAAGCTCCCGATAGGCAATCCTCACCGCCCAAAAAGCAGAGTGTAAGAAACAGGCTCAAACAGCTTCAAGCGGAGAGCAATCAACGCCGCACCCACAACCGCCATTCCCAAGACAGAGAAAGATAGCGAGACAAAGCCGACGGAGGTTTCAAAATGAATGCTCCGTCGGCTGTATTATTTCTGTATACTGATTGAGTTAATGTAACGCTTTTAGGCTTCAAAAGGCACTGCTTATGCGCCCTTCTGGGAGCAAAACTTGATTGTTAGGGTAATATCATTACCTTGCAAGTTTGGGCGTTACATATCCTCAGTAAGCAGATTTGCTATATCTACAAAATTATTATAAACAGGTACGCCGCATTGTTTTAACAACTTTGGTGATTGCTGACCGCCTGAGAAAAGAATACAATCGATACCTAAACCGCGAGCAGTATCGTAATCGTGTACCGTATCGCCGATATATAAGGTTTGCTCTGACGTAAACCCGTTTTCCTGCATATATCTTTTGCCACGAGCCGTTTTGCTTTCCATTACGATATTCTGTGTTCCAAGAATATCATCAAAATAATGTTCAATAGAAAACTTGCGGGCATATTTTGTAATCTCATCCGTTTTAAAAGCCGAAAGAATAATTTGATTAAGGTTGTTTTCCGAAAATGTACTCAGCATTTCCTCAACATCTGTGTGTAATTCTATTTTATCGGAAAGCTGATGATACAACACACCCCATTCGTCATCGAGCATTTGCATATCGTGCTTGTTCAAGTTGAAAATTTTACTGTAAAAATTCACAATAGGCGTATCCATATTATCCCGATAAAACTCTAATGTTATCGTCGGATAGTTATATCTCTCAAGTAAAATATTCGTTGCTTCAAATGCAACAGGTGTATCATTTAAAATTGTACCGTTCCAATCCCAAAGGATGTTTTTATATTTCATTTAACGGCTCCTCTGTTGATAACTTCTTTTAACAGCAACGGTTGAATCTGCGGATACGTCCAATTTGTCGGCAAATCCTCGAATAATTCAACCCTTTCAATCTCACTGTGCAGTTCACTTTCAAAACGCTTGATCTCTGCGTAATAGAGCTTGCCAAAGGTTTCTTTACCATTGAAATTATTTGGTGCTGTTACCGAGTAAACACAGACAGGCTGAATAGTATAGTCTATTGCTCCTGTTTCCTCATACAGTTCACGCTTGGCGGTATCGTCGATATCCTCTCCTGCTTCTCTATGACCGCCGGGACATTCGTATGTATCACGTTCTTTGTGCTTACAGAATACCCACTTGCCGTTGGATTTTGCTACGATAACGGCGAATTTGAACAGGCTGTCATCGACTTTATCATAAAACCTAACTATCATAAATACCTCTTATTTTATTCTCTTATCTAACAAGTTCAATCCTCTATCGTATGAATCTCTAACCTCTCTGAGCATATCATTATAGAATGAAATAGCTGTTTGTTGCCGTTCCTTTGCTATCTCATTCCCTCTTACGGTATAGAAACGGTTATACAGTTTTTCGAGTTTGAATTTATATTCTTGAAAAAAGGATGGCTTTTCATCATCTGTACCATCAGATATTCTGCCACTTGGCAGAATTGAATACAAAGGCTCACCGACAGTTCCCTTGTAAAACAACGTTCTTGCAATCCCAAGCGTTCCTGTAGCATCTAATTTATCAGCATCAAACAATATCTTGGCTTCAAGCGACTGCGGCGAATTGTTTTGTCTGT